>JAEEMF010000067.1 GCA_016283075.1 Bacilli bacterium
CAGTTTGAAGTAAGAAAGGTATACTTCCTATATGATCTTCATGTCCGTGTGTAATAAATAACCCTTTTATCTTTGATTCATTTTCTTTTAAAAATGAGAAGTCAGGTATAACATAATCAATTCCGAGTAAATCAGCCTCTGGAAATAATACACCAGAGTCAATAATAATTAATTCATTTCCATGCATTATACAATACATGTTTTTTCCAACTTCTCCAAGACCACCAAGCGCAAATACTTTAGTATCAGTATTATTTTCAAAAATTTTCATATTCTTTCCTTTCTACCAAAATACAAAGTTAATGCGTTTCACAAATAACATTATATACTACTTTTAAAAAAAGGGCAAATTATTTGACAAAAATGTACTCTGGTGGTATTATATAGCGCATGTTTTCGAAGAGGGGGAAATATATATGGCAAAAATTGAAAAGGAAATATTTTTATTAGTAGAACAACTATCAAAATTAAATCCAGATATTCCATTTATTTATAGTGCGAGAACAAGAAAAGTAGTAGCTAACACTACAAATATTAATAAAACTATAAATGTTAAAGAATTAAAATTACCAGAAGATGGAAAATATGTATTTAATGAAACTATGAGTGGTAAAATGCAAGTTGCATTAATAACTGAAAAAGGTGCTGAAGAAATTGCTACTTTATCGGTTGATAAATGTTTTTCAACAGCTGATAAAAGAGAACAATATGAAGGCTATAATACTTATAGTATAGGTGATGGATATAAAGAATCATTAGCTAGTAGAGTATTTGGTAGTAAAGAAAAAGAACCAAGAGGTATTAGATATTCAGTAGGAGCTGCTTTAGTAGATCCTGATAAAAAAGAATCAAAAACTGAAGAACCTAAAGAAGAAAGTGCTTTTGGTGATTATACATTAGTAAAAGAAGAAAGTGCTTTTGGTGATTATACATTAGTAAAAGAAGAACCAAAAACTGAATCTAAAAACGAGGAAAGTGCTTTTGGTGGTTTATTTTTAGATGCTGAAGAGAAAAAAACTGTAGAAAAGAAAGATGAATTTGTTCTTATTCCAGTAACTAAAGAAAATACTGTGGATAATTCAATGGATGATACAGACGAAAGATATGAAATTGATCCTAATGCTAAAATTGTAGTTCCAGTAAAAACTGAACCTACAAAAACTAAAAAAGAAAAGAATGGTTCTATATTCCAAAAATCTGGTGTTAAAAAGATTAAAAAGAATCCAAAGAGATTTGGTGGAAGAATATTTGCTGGTAGAAAAACAGTTGAAGAAAAAGATTTAGACTTTACGGATTATGCTAAAACTGAGCCAGTAAAAACTGAACCTGTAAAAGCTGAGCCTGTAAAAACTGAGCCAGTAAAAGCTGAACCAGTAAAGGTTGAACCAGTAAAGGTTGAACCAGTAAAAGTTGAACCAGTAAAAACTGAACCAGTTAAAACTGAACCTAAAAAGACAGAACCTAAAAAGGCTGAACCAAAGAAAGATGAACTTAAAAAGAATGATAAACCTGCTAAAAAGGGTCAATCAAAATTTGTTAAATTCTTAGGTAAGATTAAAACTAATATTAAATTCTTCTTCCTTAAGAGAAAGAAAGTAGAAGAAAAAGATCTAAACTTTATGGATTATGTTAAAGTTGAACCTAAAAAGGTTGAACCAACTAAGAAGGATGAACCTAAAAAGGACGAACCAACTAAGAAAGATGAACCTAAAAAGGACGAACCAACTAAGAAGGATGAACCTAAAAAGGACGAACCAACTAAGAAGGATGAACCTAAGAAAGATGAACCAACTAAGAAAGAACCAACTGAAGAAGATAAGAGAAAACAATTAGTAAATACTAAATATAGTATTCTTAAATCTACTTTATATAATGGTTTAGGTGAATATGAAAAAGCATTTATCGATGATATGTATGCTGAAGGATTAAATGTTAATGATAATGAATTCAGAATGATGTTAAATGAAAGATGCGTAGATAAGGGTATGATTTATAGATACTTATTAGAAGTAGAAAAATTAAATACTTTAAGAAACTTCGAATTATTAGGTGAATTTGAAAGAATGTTTGTTGAAGATGCTATAGCAGAATCATTAGAAACTGTTGATAATGAATTTAATATGATGCTTAGCGAAAGAACAGTTAATAAAAATCAAGTTATTTCATTTATGAATAACTATAAACAATCTGTTAAAAATCAAAAAGAAATAATAGTTGCCTATAGAAGAGAAGTTAAAGCACATCAAGATAACTATTCTGAGTTAACTATAAATGAATTAAGACATAGAGTAGCAAAAGATAAAGAATTATTAGGGGATAAATATTATATATGTTCTATGAATAAAAAAGATTTAACTAATTTATTAGAACATATAGATGAAAAGAAAATCTGTAAAACTCTAGGTTTATAATGTAAAAAGATGTCAACAAAGACATCTTTTTTTGTATTTAAAAACGGGTATGATATAATAGATATAAGAATAGGGAGTGTATACTATGGATAAAGAAAAAGCTAAGCAAATGTATGAATTTGTAAAACAAATAGCTGAAAAAAATAAAGAAGCTGAATTCAGAACTTTTAGTAGATTACAAAATGATGAATTAGCAGGCATAAAGTTTGTTGGATCAATAGATGTTAATAGTTTAATTTTACCTGATGGTTTTTATATTAACTCATTTGGTAAAATAACTAATAGAGATCTTAGTAATCCATTAGATGATAAATATATTGAATTTCAATATGGTGAAATCTCTAAATTAGATCCTGATGTTAAAACTAATAATATAGAGGAAGTTAATGAGGAGTTATATACTGCAGAAGAAATCTCTTTATTAAAAGGAAAAGATGATAAAGAAGATGATAAGGCGAAAGATGATACTCCTGCACCAGCTCCATTTTCTCCTATTTCTTCAGATGATGATTCAAAGAAGAAAGATGATAAAGATAAGAAGAAAAAGAAAGATAAAAAACCTGTTAATAAAAAAGGATTTAGAGCATCTATTAAAGGATTATGGGAAAGAATTAAGAATTCTTCTAAATGGCATTTATTACCTAGAAAAAAGGTAGATGAAGAGGAAAAAGAAGAAGAGGAAGAAGTTGCTGAGAAAGATGCTGATGTTATTAGACATTTATTACCTAAGATAGTTGATGATAAATATATTATAGATAAAATGAAAAAAGAACATGGTTCTTTTGAAGATTTATATAAAAAGAATCCTGGATTATGTATTGAAAAATTAAAAGAATATACTATGATGAAAGAATTCCATGATTTTGCATTAAAAGATGCTGCTTATAATGATGAAAAATTTGAAGAAGTTATGGGTGGTATTACTAAGTTAAGACAAAATCATACTTCAAGAGCTAATAGAATGCTTCAAGAAGTAAGATATGGTGGAATAACTGAAAATCAATTACAATTTTTAGCAGATAGATTAGAATATTATAAGAATAATCCATTAGGAAAGGATGATTTCTCATTTGGTAAACCAGCTGGACCAGATACTCCAGTAGGACCAGGTGGAACTCCAGCAGGAGGAGATACTCCTACAGGACCTAGTGCTCCTACAGGACCAGATGCACCAACAACACCAGGAACTCCTACAGGACCAACAGGTGGAGATACTCCTACAGGAGGAGATACTCCTACAGGTGATTCAAATCCTAAACCAGATCCAGTATCTGAAGCTGAAAAAGAAAGATTAGCAGCAGCACAAAAGAATTATTCTATAGAAAATGGAAAATTATATGCAGAATTAGATGATTATGAAAAAGCATTTATAGATGATGCTGATGCAGAAAATCTACAACCTGGTGAAAATGAATTTAATATGATGATGAATGAAAGAGCAGTTAATCAAGATCGTATTTATTTATATATGATTATGCGTGAAGAATTAAAAGAAAAAGCTGCTTATGCTGTATTAGATGAATATGAAAAAGCTTTTGTAGAAGATGCTAAAGCAGAGGAATTAGAACCTGGAGATAATGAGTTTAACATGATGTTAAGCGAAAGAACTGTTAATGCAAGAAGAGTTATGGGTTATTATAGAGTTAGTTTAGAAACTAAGAAGAAAGTTAATAATTTATATGCTCAAATAAAGAAAAAAGAAGAACTTCAAGGTCATTTATATAATCCTGAAGAGTATGCTAAATTAATGGAAAAACTTAAAGGAGAACCTAAAGTAGAAGAAACTTCAGGTGGTATGTCTAAGTAATATAAAAACTACATCAAATGATGTAGTTTTTTTTATTATATGATATAATAATTACTAGGTGATAACATGGGATTATTTAGCAAATTAAAAGAAAAATTTTCTAGTAAAAAAGAAGTTAATAAAGTAGAAAAAAAAGAAACTGAAATATATGAAAAAGGTTTAGAAAAAACTAGAAAAGACTTTTCAGATAAGTTAAACAAATTAAATAAAAAATATTCTAAGGTTAATCAAGAATATTTTGAAGAATTAGAAGAAATTCTTATAATGGCAGATATTGGTGTTAATACTGTTATCAAGTTTATGGATAGATTAGTAGATAGAGCTAAGAAAGAAAAAATAGAAGATCCAGAAACTTTAAAAGAATTAATAGTAGATGAACTATTTATTATTTATGTTAATGATGAAGTATTAGTAAATAAGATTAACTATAGAGATAATGGACCTACAGTTATATTATTTGTAGGAGTAAATGGAGTAGGTAAAACTACTACTATTGCAAAAATTGCTAAGAAAGAAAAAGATCAAGGTAAAAAAGTATTACTTGTAGCTGCTGATACATTTAGAGCAGGTGCAGTAGAACAATTATCTGAATGGGCTAATAGACTAGGTGTAGATATAGAGTCAGGTGAAGAAGGAATAGATCCTGCATCTGTAGTTTATAGTGGTATGGAAAGAGCTAAAGACTATGATTTAGTACTTATAGATACTGCAGGAAGACTTCAAAATAAAGTTAACTTAATGAATGAGCTTGAAAAAATAAAAAAAGTTATTAATAATCATCAAGAAGGATCTCCTGAAGAAACACTTCTTGTTATAGATGCTACAACAGGTCAAAATGGTATATCTCAAGCAAAAGCTTTTAAAGAAATAACTGATGTTACAGGAATAGTACTAACTAAGTTAGATGGATCTGCTAAAGGTGGAATAGTTTTAGCTATTAAAGAAGAAGTTAATATACC
>JAEEMF010000068.1 GCA_016283075.1 Bacilli bacterium
TGGATTCGAAGGTGGACAATTACCATTATTCAGAAGATTACCAAAGAGAGGTTTCTCTAATGCTAAATTTAAAGTTGAATATGCTGTAATTAACTTAAGTGATTTAAATAAATTCGAAAATGATGCCGTTATTACACCAGAATTATTAAAAGAAATGGGATTAGTAAAAAATCAATTAAATGGAATTAAAGTATTAGGAAATGGTACTTTAGAAAAGAAATTTATTGTTAAAGCTAACAAATTCTCTAGTGTAGCTAAAGAACAAATAGAAAAATTAGGTGGAAAAGCAGAGGTGATTTAGTATGTTTGCAACTATAAAGCAAATATTCAATCGCAAGAATAAAGATTTAAGAAAAAAAATCTATTTCACTTTTATTGCTTTATTCATCTTTAAATTAGGAACAACTATTGTAGTTCCTGGAGTTGAATCAAGCTCTTTAAAAAGTTTAGGATTTCTTGAATTGTTGAATACCATGGGTGGTGGAGCTATGGAGAACTTCTCCATATTAGCTTTAGGTGTTATGCCATATATCACTGCTTCTATCATTATTCAATTATTATCTATGGATATAATTCCATATTTAAGTGAGTTATCAAAACAGGGAGCTGTTGGTAGAGCAAAATTAAATAAAATAACAAGAATCACTGGTATAGTTCTTGCATTCTTACAAGGATATATATATTCTTTTGCTTTCGTAAAAGATGGTGCTGTAATTGATTACTTAGAATATGCTGTATTATTAACAGCAGGTACATCATTCATTCTTTGGATTGGTGATCAAATCACTGCTAAAGGAATTGGTAATGGTATATCATTAATCATTATGGCAGGTATTATTACAAGTTTACCAAAGATGTTTGTTACTGCGTTTACTTCACTAATTGATTTTAGTGGTACAACTCAAGCAATATCTCTTGGAGTATTTAAATTTGTAATGTTCGTTGTAGTTTATTTAGCTGTTGTTATCGGAATTGTTTATGAAGAAATATCTGAAAGACATATTCCAATTCAATATGCAAATAAATCAGCAAGTAGTTATGGTGGTAGACAAAGTTATATACCATTCAAACTTAATTCATCAGGTGTTATTCCTGTTATCTTTGCTTCAGCATTAATATCAATTCCATCAATGTTAGCAACATTTATAAAAAATGAATCATTCAGTTTATTTGTAAGTAAGTGGATAGTTATATCTACTCCAACTGGTTTATTATTATTTGTTATATTAATATTTGCATTTGCATATTTCTATACATTCTTACAATTAAAACCAAAAGAACTTGCAGATAATTTGAAAAATAATGGTGGATTTATTCCTGGTGTTAGACCAGGTGAAGATACTGTTAAATATGTAACAACTATTCTAAAAAGAATTACATTCGTTGGTGCATTATCACTTGCAGTAATTGCTTCACTTCCAACATTATTAGGTATGTTTACAAGTTTACCAACTAGTGTAACTATTGGTGGTACTGGACTACTTATTGTAGTAGGTGTTGTACTTGAAACATATAAACAAATAGAAAGTGATTTAATCAGTCATAACTACAGCAGAGGTAGAAGAAATTAATGAAAAGTTTAATTTTTATTGCACCACCTGCTGCAGGTAAAGGTACTATGGCTCAGTTAATTAGTACCAATTATAATATGCCTCATATATCAACAGGAGATCTTTTAAGAGATGCACAAGATGATTCAGAAAGAGGTAAATATATTGCTAGTGAAATATCACAAGGTCATTTCGTTAGTGATGAATTAATTTATGAACTTGTTACAGAAAGAATAAGTAAATCAGACTGTGACAACGGATACATATTAGATGGTTTTCCACGTAACTTAGAACAAGCTAAAGAATATGAAAATATTCTTAAGAAGTTAAATAAGGATTTAGGTATAGTTATTTATTTATCTGTAGATAAGGACATAGCTATGAGAAGAACTGCTGGACGTATTGTTTGCAGTAAATGTGGAGCTGTCTTCAATGATTTAATTGAAAAATCAAAACCAAGGGTTGAAGGTATTTGTGATAAATGTGGAAGTACTCTTGTTAAAAGAGCTGATGATACACCAGAAACTTTTATTAAGAGATTTGATACATATATAGCAAAAACTGAACCTTTAATAAAATATTACGAAGATAAAAAAGTTTTATATCAAGTTGATAGTAGTAAAGATAAAGATACAGCATACAATGAAATAGTTAAAATCTTGGAGGGTTTTAATGATTAGTATTAAAACTAATGAAGAGATTGAATTAATGAAGGTTGCTGGATCTATTGTTGGTGATACTCACCACTATCTTGAACAATATATCAAACCTGGGATAACAACTAAAGAATTAGATGTGTTAGCTAAGAAGTACATTTTAAGCAGAAACGCTACTCCTTCTTTTGAAGGTTTATATGGTTTTCCAGGAGCTATCTGTATATCAATTAATGATGAGGTAGTTCATGGAATACCAGGTAACCGAAAACTTAAAAATGGTGATATAGTTACTCTAGATATTGGAGCATGCTATAAAGGTTACCACGGAGATTCTGCTTGGACTTATAAAGTTGGTAATGTTTCAAAAGAAGTTGATGAACTTCTTAAACATACAGAAGAAGCTTTATTTGAAGGTCTAAAAGAAGTTAAACCAGGAAACCGTATTGGTGATATTGGATACGCTATCAGCGAATATGCTAAAAAGTATAACTTGGGTGTAGTTAAAGAACTGGTAGGTCATGGTATAGGTAATCATGTTCATGAAGATCCTGATGTTCCAAATTATGGAAAGAAAGGAACTGGACCTATCTTAAAAGAAGGTATGTGTATTGCTGTAGAACCTATGCTTAATATGGGTACTGCTGAAATATATATGTTAGATGATGATTGGACAATTATTACAGCCGATGGTCTTCCATCAGCTCACTATGAACATACAGTAGCTGTAACTAAAGATGGTTATACAATTTTAACTAAGAGGTGATTAACATGGCTAAAGATGATACAATTGAAGTACAAGGAAAAGTTGTAGAAGTAAAGCCGGGAGGAATTTTTAAGGTTGAACTTGAAAATAAACATACTGTTATAGCTCACGTTTCTGGTAAAATCCGAATGAATTATATTCGCATCTTACCAGGTGATACAGTAACTGTTGAACTCTCACCATATGATTTAACACGTGGGCGAATAACTTACCGAAAATAAAAAAGTAGGAGGAATAGATATGAAAGTTAGAGCATCAGTTAAACCAATATGCGATAAATGCAAAGTAATTAAACGTAATGGAAGAATAGAAGTTAGATGTGCTAATCCAAAGCATAATCAAAGACAAGGTTAA
>JAEEMF010000011.1 GCA_016283075.1 Bacilli bacterium
AGATGTTAATTTAATGAAGAAACATATGGATGAAAGAAATTTAGCTAAAGCTAAAGAAGAATTAAATATTTTAATGGTTCAAGAAACAGAAATATCTGATAACTTATCAGATTCTATTGGTAAGTTGGTTGAATCAATTAGAACTAAAAAAGAAGAAGAAAAAGAAGAAGGACTTCCATTTGATATGGGACCACTTCCAGAAGAACAAAAAGAACAAACTGAAAATAAAACTGTTACTGCTGATCAAGTACCTTCATTTGGTGATGATAATGTAAGCTTATTTGGTGGTGCTCCAGCAGCAAGTAATGTAATAGATCCTGAAACAGGATTACCAATTCCACAAAGCGGAAGCGTATATGATGATAACGAAGCTACTAATGTAGCTGCTGCTCCACTTCCTGGAACTGAAAATATTGATATGTCACGTTACTCAGGTGATGTTACATTAAATAACATTAAAGAAAAAGAAAATGGTAAAGAAAATACTGAATTAGCTGTTGCAGATGAAAATACAGCATTAATTCCAGTTGTACCATGTAGAGTTATTTCTACAGAAGAAGCTAAACCAGGATTTATAGCTAGAGTTAAAGATCATGTTAACAAAGCTAAAGAATGGTTAAAGAAGAACTGGAAGAAAATAGTTCTACCAGTTGCTGGCCTTGCAGCTCTTGGAATGTTTGGTAAAGCTGTTTATGACACTTGGCCATCAAAATTAGAAAAAGAATCTAAAGAAGATGAAAATCTTAAAAATGATACTACAATTGAAGCACAAGTAGAGGCTCAAAATACTGAAGCAGATGAAATGATTAATCAATATATTCCACAAGAAGCTATAAACAACACAGTTGTAGGTGCAGGTCTTGCACTTGGTGGAGATGCAGTTGCTAATATTGGTAAAGATGCTGATACAGTTGATACTGGTAAAACAGTTAAAAAGGAATCAACTACTGAAACAGTAGTAGAAACTCCTGCTGAAGTACAAGAAGAAGTAACTCCTACTCCAGCCCCAGCACCAGCTCCATCAGATAGTGGATCAAACTATGTTCCAACTCCACCACAAGAACCACTTCCTGCTGATATCGTAATTGAACCAGAAGGAAAAGAACCAACTTGGTCTGAAAATGAAAAACATGATGCTGATGAAAACACTAATCCAAGTGATAATGGTCAAACAGAACAAACTGAAGAAAAGAAAGAAGAAACTGAAGTAACTCCAGATAATGGAGAACCAACTTGGACTGAAGATGAAAAACATGATGTTGATGAAGAAGAACTTGGAAATGAAGATGATCATACACTTCCACTTCCAACACCTGTTCCTACTCCAGAAGATACAATGATTTTACAACCTGGTGATGTTTTCCAAGGTGAAAAAAGTCAAAATGTTATCTCTAATAATGGTGAAGCAAATAAAGCATTTATAGAACAACAAACTGGTCAAGAAGTAAATGATATTACTTCAGAAGTTAATACTCAGCAAGTAGGAGATTCATTAGTTGTTGATACTTCTAAACTTGCTGCCCCTGTAGAAACTCCAACACCACAAGTTGATAATAATGAAGTAATTACTGCAAACCTAGAATACTTATTAATGCACCAAGATATAGATGCAGCAACTGCTTACTTACAAAGTAATGAACAAGCAATTTCACAAGATCAAGAATTAAGATCTTCTCTTGAAAATGTAATTGCTAAATATAATCAATCAGATACAATTACATTAGACGAACAAGCAGGACCAACAATGGTTCGATAGATAATAAGGAGGTAAAAAGGGATGAAAAATAAAATTAATAAAATTATCACATTAGAGACTGGTAATAAATACTTCGTTATGAAGCAAGCTATTTACAAGTCAGAAAATTATTATCTAGTTGCTGAAGTTAATGAAGATGGAACTGACATTAAAGATAAATTTGCAATGGTTCATGAATTTGAAAAAGACGGTGAAGAATACATTGAAATGGTAAAAGATCAAAAAACTATGCAAGTATTATTAAGCCATTTAAATTTTGAAGAGGAATAAAATTCCTCTTCTTTTTATTTATCTTCATTTCAAAATATGATAAAATTATAATAGGTGATAGTATGAGGCATGACAAGATATTTAAATCTTTGGATGAACAAATAGATATCCTTAAAGATAAAGGCCTAACAATTGAAGATTATGACAAAGCAAAGAATATTCTATTTAGAGAAAACTACTTCTTTGTCAGTGGTTATAGACATCTTTTCATGTCTGATAAAAAGCAAAGTCGATTTATTGAAGGAACTACATTTGATGAATTATATGCAATGCTTACTTTTGATAGAAAAGTTCGTAATATATTTTTCTCATTCATACTTATCATTGAAAACAATATGAAGTCTATTATTAGTTATCAATTATCTAAGAAATATGGTTTTAAAGAAAAAGATTATTTAAATCCAGCTAACTTTACTCAGGATTCTATGAAGACTAGACAAGTTAGGGATATTATTAATAAAATGAAAAGACAAATTAGAGTTAATGGTGTAGAACATGAAGCTACTCACCATTATCTAGATAATTATGGATATGTACCACTATGGATCTTAGTTAAAGTATTATCCTTTGGCATAGTATCTGAATTATATGGAATACTTAAGTATGAAGACCAAGTAGCTATAGCAGATATATATGATATAGATGCTGAAACACTAACTATTTTCTTAAGTATTCTAGCTAATTATCGTAATATATGTGCTCATGAAGAAGTTTTATATTCTCATAGATCTCAAAGGTATATACCTGATTGTAGATATCATAGAGAGATGGAACTTGAAAAAGATGAGTACGATGAATATAAATATGGTAAAAATGATTTATTTGCAGTAGTATTAATTTTTAAGAAACTTCTTACAGAAGAAGAATTTAGAGATTGTATGAACCAACTTAACTATGAAGTAGATTTTCTAGAAGGTAAAGTTAAAACAATACCTATTAATACAATTTTAAATAAATGTGGATTCCCAGATAACTGGAGTTCTATAGTATCTATAGATAAGTAAATTTCTTTTAATTTTCACATTTATATAGTATAATATAAAAGGAAACAAATTATTGGGAGGTTTTAAAATGAAAAAATTATTTATATATTTAATGATTACAGCTGCACTTTTATTTCCAGTAGTAGCTCATGCTGAAGTAAAGGTAGATGGATTTAAAGATACAGTTGATTATGAAATAAGTATTTATGGAGAAAACGAAAACTACGCTGAAGAAGTAGAAAAACTTAAAAATGCTAAAATAAGTGAAACTCCAGCTGAAAATGCAGTTAATGTTTATATCTTTAGAGGTGCAACTTGTAGTCACTGTTTAGAAGCAGTTGCATATTTTGCAAGTATTTCTGAAGAATATGGAAAATACTTCGATTTAAAAACATATGAAGTATGGTATAACGAAGATAATGCTAACTTAATGAAAAGAGTAGCAAGAAAACTTGGAGTATCTGATGTTGGTGGAGTTCCATTCATCGTTATTGGTAATAAGAAATTTGAAGGATTCTCTGAAACAATGGCTGAAGATATGGTAGCTACTATCATGGATGAATATGAAAAAGAAGAAAGATATGATGTTATAGAAAAACTAGATGAAAATAATAGTACTCTTGTAGTACTTGCTAGTACTTGTATCTTTGCTGTTTTCGTAGGTGGACTTGCAGTAGCAAAAAATAAAAACAAATAAAAAGATGATTTAAATCATCTTTTTTTGTTATCTTATTGTATTTACTTATTATTTGTGTTATAATCTAGTCATATCGCTTAGGGGTATAGTTCAATGGTAGAATAACGGTCTCCAAAACCGCTGATGTGAGTTCGACTCTTGCTACCCCTGCCATTTAGAATATAAAAGTAGCCTAGCTACTTTTTTTCATGTTATAATATTAATAGAGATGTATCTATAGATAAAAAAGGAAGTAATTAATAATGAATAATAAAGCTAAGTTTTGTGTAGCAGGATTCCCAATAAATTTCTTTAGTAGTAAATATGGAAAAAAAAGAGAAAATATTTTTAACTGGATTGAAGAAATAGGACTAGATGGAATTGAGCTTCAATGTACTTATGGAATTAGAATGAAAGAAGAACAGGCTAATCTTTATCGTGAACTTGCAAAAAAACATAATTTAATTCTTACTATGCACGCTCCATATTATATTAGTCTTGCTTCTCAAAACAAAGAAGTTGTAGAAAGATCAAAATTAGAAATAAAGAAAGCGTTTGAGCTTGCTAAAATATTAGATGTACATAGAATTATTTTTCATCCAGGGGCT
>JAEEMF010000069.1 GCA_016283075.1 Bacilli bacterium
ACTGCGAACCTAGTTCTACTAGAAGAATAGAAAAAAGTGAATCATTTAATAAATGGTTTACCTTTTGGGAAAACCATAGAAAAACTCTTGATACATGTAAATATGCCGAATTTCTTCATAAATTAGTAAATAATGAAGATGTAAGTGAATATATGCCTGATACTAAATGGAATGATAATCCTAAATCGTTAATAAAATAAATATATTTATGTTATAATTAACTTAGGAGGATTAATATGAAAGATCACTCAAAAAGTATAGAAGAAAGAAGTAAATATGTTCTTTCTTATAAAGTTAAAGATAACAAATTAATATGTAATATGGCTACTGGAGAATCACTTGTTTATGATTATTCAGTGGAAAACGAAAATAAAATTAAAAAAGTTATGGAAAAGCAAGCAACTGATCATAAAGATGATAATTATGAAACTAATTCATATATAACATATATTATTGTTTTATTGATGATACTTGCACTATTTAATTTAAATCTTCCTGTTATAGGAGTATGCTCTTTTTTATTACTTGTTAAAGGAGCATCTAGATTATATGCTACATCACTTAAAAATGATATAGAAAAGTTAAATTTATTCTTAGAATCTGGGAATATAATTAATGATAATTTAGATAAACCTAATATTAAAGCAGGTATATCTAAAAAAACTAAAAAGATTATTAATAATGGTCCAATTGATATAAATACACTTGATAAAGTTAAATTAAGAGATTATAAGAAATTACTTCTAAATATAAAAAGAGAAGAACTATTTAATATAGAAGAAATAAATAGTCCAAAAGTATATTCAAGATAGAGTTAAAACTCTATCTTTTTTATTTCTATATCAATTTGTACTTTTTCATAAATATGTTATAATAGGGAACAATTGTGGCAGGATTTGCCCATTAAAAGTAATTGGGGGTTATTATATGAAAAAGGAATTAGTACCATCAATATTTAAACTTAATTATATAAATAATTATGAGGTAGTAACAAATGAAAATAAAACAAAAGATATTGTTATCAACTACATAATGGGTAATAAGGATATATTACCTTATACTAATACCAATATTTATATAGTAGAAAAACAAGTAAAAACACAGTTAGAAACTTTAAAGAATATGTTTTTATTTGATATTACTCACTTTGGTATTAGTTCTATTTGTAGTATAGCACTAGCTTTAGTATGTTTTATTTTTACTGTTGCTAGTTCTGGAATACTTGCTGGATTATCGTTAGCAGCACTTTTATCTGTAACTGGATTTAGTGTTAAACAGTTTAAAAAAATGAAAGATGAATATGACTTTATTAAAAAAGTAGATTACTTTGAAAAGAATAAAGATGTATTTAATGGAGAAACTACTATAGAAAAAACAGTAGAAAAAGAAGAACCTACTTATAAATTAAGTTATATTGATATAGATAATATGAGTTATAAAGAGTTAAAAGAAGCAAAAAAGGGTTTAGAAAATTTAGGATATGTTCCAAAAGAAGAATCTTCTTTAGGTAAACAACATATTAGGTTATAGGTGACAACATGGAAGAAGAAAAGAAAATTTATTATAACCAAATAGTAGGTTACGATAAAATTAACAATGGAAAAAATATTAAAATAACATATCTAAATAAGGATAAAGAGTATTTTACTGATATAGTACCAGCTGAATCATTTGATTTTGACTTAGCTGAGAAATGGACAGAAGGTAATTTTAAATCTTTTTTTGATACGATACGTATGTATTCTTTATTAGGCTTTGGATCAGTTGCTTTTGCTTGGTTTGTAAATACAACTACCTCAGCATTATTTGAAAAAATTATATATTATACTATAGAAACTTTATTTGCTGCTTTCTTTGCATTAGCAATAAAAAGTATTCCTAGTAATGTTGTACAAATAAAAAATGCTTGGGGATTTATGTTTAAAAAAATTAAATCCGAAAGGATGCTTAAGAAATTTAGAAAGATACAAAAGTTAAATGAAAAGGTTAAATTAATAGATGATGAATCAATGATATGTCCTGTTGATATTCCTGTATCTTGTGAAGAAATGTTTATGAATTATAGTTTAAAAGATCTTAAAGATATATATAAAAATTTAAAGAGATCATATAAGGATAATAAAGAAGAAATAGAATTTAAAGAAATATTTGTTAAACCTGAAGTAGAGGTTCTAGAACTTCCTGAAGAAAAAGAAGAAGAAAAAGAATCTGAAGAAAATAATCATATATTAGATGATATTTATAGTATTATGGATAAATATAATTATACTCCAGATGAAAAACAAAAAATAATTACTTATTTAATGGATAAATAATAACAAAAGGGGGTTTTGTTATGCCAAGAAATGATGATATGAATATTTATGAAAATGCAATTAGATATGAAGTAGTAGGTAACGGAAAAACAGTTAAAGTATTTTTTAGGAATTGTGATACAGTTAAATTTTCTGTTATTCCTAGTGAAGAAGTTAATTTTGAAAAACTAGATGAAACAGTAAAAAAGAATGCTGGCGATTTAAAAAAAGAATTGAAAACTATCTCAATGATAGTTGGAATTCCTATTGCAATTGTTATGATACCTATCATGATAGTTAATGGATTAATATTACCTACTTTATTGTCAGGTTTATCTGTTGTTGCCTATGCAGTATCAATTGATTATTTAATTTATACTAAAAATTTAAGAAGCTTAAAATATGTAGAAAAATATAAAGATAAAATTAATAATATGTATGCAGATATAGAAGGGGTAATATCTGGATATAACAAAATGTGTGAATTAGATGGTAAAGCTATTAAAGGTGTTACTTTTCCACTATTAAGTGAAGATATCTTATATAGTATTAAACCAAAACGTGTTAAGAAAATATACAAAGAACTTAAGAAATTACATAAAGCTAATAAAGAAGATATTGAATATAGAAATTTCTTAATAGAATCAAGAAAGACAGTTATTCCTGAAGAAATTGAAGTACTTAAACTTCCTGAAGAAGAACAAGTTGTTGATTCTAATGAATGGCTTATTGCAGTTCAAAAGATTAAAGAACAATATGGCTTTAATCCTGATTCAGAAGGATTAATAGAAAATAAATTTAAAAATTATACTCTTAGAAATAATTAGGAGGATTTAAATAATGAAAGAAATAGAATACGATTGTTTAGTAGATTACACCATTGATGAAGATAATAAAAAGGCTACATTAATATATGTAGATATTGATAAACGTACTGGTAAATGTTTATGCTCGGATACTGTACCAGTAAATATTCTTGATAAAGAAAAAGCAGATGAATCTATTGTTAATTGTAAGAAAACATTAAAGGATTATGCTGCACTTCTTTTACTATGTCCAGCAGTAGGTGTAATACTATATTTTTCGTACTTCTATTTAGAAATGTGTTTAGGTGGATTATCCCATACTGCATCAACACTTGTAGGTGTAGTTGCAGCACTTGCTTCTATTTATCCTCTTCCTGATAGTCTTCAAAGATATAGAGCAATATTTATTAGTAAGAAACTTAAATATGAAGAAAAACATAGAGAAGAAATTAATAAGATGTATGAAGATGTTAAACTTCTTGATTGTATAACACTTGGAAGTGAAACAATTTCCTTACCTCTTTCTAAAAAAGAGTTTCTATGTGATATAAAACCTAAAAGTTTAAGAAAATTAAGAAAAGACTTAAAAAGTATAATTAAAGAGAATAAAGAGGAAATTGAATATCGAAAAGATTTATTAAAACAAAAGGAACGTATAGAAAGTACAAAAACATTAGAAGTAGAAACTGATAGAGGAGAAGTTGATATAAATAACTACTATGAAACACCTACCATATCTAATGAAACAAAATGCCCTGTATTATATAAAAAATAGAAGAGGATGTGACATCTATGCCTTACTACCAAGAATTAATTCCTATAATTAGATATGAAGAAGTAATTGGTTATGAACCAGTAAAGAATCCTGATTCTGTTAAACTAATATATTTTGATCCTAAAATATATAAAGATAATAATGGATATAATTTTCATGTTGTTTGGAAAAGAGATGTTGATTTTCAAAAACTGGATGAATCTATAAAAGAAAACCGTAAGAAAATTAATAAGGACAGCTTTATATACTTATTACCTTTATCTTTAATAATCATTACTTTCTTTTATATGATTATTGGAAAGGTTTTGAATTTATTAGATACATCTAATCTATATGATATAATTTTGTATCTATTCGCTATAGCAGATGGTATAACTAGTGCCGCATTAAGGGATGAAATTGTTGGTAAAAGAAAATCACTACTTACAAAGCGTAAGCTTAAGTTTATGGATAAGCATCGTGATGAAATAAATAAGATGTATGAAGATGTGTCACTTCTAGGATATAGTACTGATATGTTTAATACATATAATAATAGAACTTATCCTTTAAGTAAAGAACATTTCTTAAATGGAGAGAGACTTTTAAATTTATTTGTATTAAATAAAAGATTAAAAAAAATAACCAAAAAGAATAAAGATGAAATAGAACATCAAAAAGAACTTCTTTCTAAATTTAAAAAGGTTGAAAAAACTAAAGAAGAAGTAGAAGTACTAGAACTTCCTAAAGAGAAAGAAGAAATAAAAGAAGAAAATATACTAGATGAAGTAAATGCTATTTTAGATCAGTATAATGTTAGTCCTAGTGATAATACTAATAATTCAATAAAAAATTTAATAAAGAAATAAATGGTGATTTTATGGCGAAAGAAGAATACTATAATTTTTATAATCTTATATATCCTATTGATTATGAAATAGTAAAAGAAGATGAAAATGATACTATATATAGAGCTTTTGGAATATCTTCTGATAGAAAGAATCCAATAGAATCAGCTATTTTTAGAAAGAATACTTTTCAAGATGAAAAATATAATAAAGATCAACTAGCAAATAAATTCAATATAATTGAAAGAAACCATAAGAAAGTGATACCATTATGTTTTCATGATATTACTAATGTTTTATCATTTTTTATTGGTGGTATATCTTTTGCTTCAATATTTGTATTAATTATTTGGTAAGAAACAATTGGTTTTACAAATCCTCTTTTATTATTTATACCGTTTATTACTTTTGTAGCTTCTATGCTGAAATGGGATAATTATTTCGATGGAAGACTTGAAATGTCAGGAAAAGGTATTCCAGTTTTTAAACGACTATCATTCTATAAGAAATATGCAAAAGAGCTAAATAAACAGTATGAAGAAATAAAGAAACTTGGATTTAATAATTCAATTGACTTTGGAATTAATTTTCCTATAACTAAGACAGATATATATTTAGCAGATGATTTAAAAAAATATAAAAAAATAAGAAAAGAATTTAAAAAGATAATAAAAGAACATAAAGAAGAAATAGAATATATTAGATATCAAGATAGTATAAAGAAACCTGAAGTACTAGAACTACCTAATGAAAAAGAAGATATTCTAGGTATAATTAATGAAGTAGAAAATAGATTTAGTCTTGGAATAGATAATACAAGTACAAATCAAAGAAAAAAATTAATAAAGAAATAAAAGGGTGATATTATGGAAGAAAAAATGGTTGAAAAACATACTATTAAAATTCCGATCGATTATGAACTTGTTGATAGTGATAGTTATAAACCTAAAATTAGATTATATGGTATAGATAATGATACTATTAAAAGTGAGTTATTATTTAAGAGTGATTTTCGTTGGGATTATAGTTGTTGTGGAGACTTCGGTATGTTAGACTACGACATCAAAAGAAATACAAATGTATTAGAAGAAATAGTTTCATTTGAAAATACAAATAAAGTATTGTTATCAACAACTTTAATTGGATCAATGATTATTGGGTTAGGTATATTTCTAGGTATTTCTGATGTTACTCTAGTGGGCTTAATTTCAGCTGGAATTTCTTTAGGTATTTATGGTTTTAATTATGTTTTATATTCCATGGAACGTTTTTACTGTCATGGTACACCAATAATGAAACGTTTATCATTCTATAAGAAATATGCAAAAGAGCTAAATAAACAGTATGAAGAAATAAATAAACTTGGATTTAATAATTCAATTGACTTTGGAATTAATTTTCCTATAACTAAGAAAGATATATATTTAGCAGATGATTTAAAAAAATATAAAAAAATAAGAAAAGAATTTAAAAAGATAATAAAAGAACATAAAGAAGAAATAGAGTATATTAGATATCAAGATAGTAATAAGAAACCTGAAGTATTAGAACTACCTAATGAAAAAGAAGATATTCTAGGTACTATTAATGAAGTAGAAAATAGATTTAGTCTTGGAATAGATAACACAAGTACAAATCAAAGAAAAGAATTAATAAAGAAATAAAAATGGTGATATTATGGAAGAAAATGAAAAAACAGTAGTAGATTTTACAATTGATTATCCTATTGACTATGAACTTGTTGAAGGTGAAGGATCTCAACCAAAAATAAGGGTTTTTGGCGTAACTGGCGATAATTTTAAAAGTGAGTTATTGTTTAAATATAATTTTGAAAATGAATATAATGACCGAGGAGATCTATATAATTTAAATAGTGATATTAAGAAAAATATGAAAATTGTTAAAAAATCAGCCGTGAGGGAATTAATAACTTATATATTTTTTCCTCTAATAATCATTGGTTTTGCTACTTTTATTACTGGCTTAATTTCTAATGGTATGGTACTAGCTGGTATTACTAGAATTGGTTATTTTTTAATGTGGTCTTCTATTTTGATTAATAATACAAGTAAGTTATTATGTAGAAATAAAGATATTCTTGGTTTTGGTCTTCCAATACTTCGAAGAAAAAAATTCTATGAGAAAAAAGCTAAAGAACTTAATAAACAGTATGAAGAAATTAATAAACTTGGTTTTATTTGTACGATAAATACTGATGTAGACTTTCCTATTAGTAAGAAAGATATTTACTGTACTAAAAGACTTAAAAAGTTTAAAAAGGTAAGTAAAGACTTTAAAAAGATTATAAAAGAACATAAAGAAGAAATAGAATATATTAGATATCAAGATAGTATTAAAAAACCTGAAGTACTAGAACTTCCTAATGAAAAAGAAGATATTCTAGGTACTATTAATGAAGTAGAAAATAGATTTACTCCTTCTTTTACTAGTGAAACTAGTAAAAAACATTTACTTGAAAAGACAATTAGATAAGTGGTGATAATATGATAAATTTTAATGATAAACATGATCTATCTTATGATGAAGTATATGATTTTATAGTTGACTATGAAAAGTTAGATGATAATACTTATAAGATTTATTATAGAGACTTTGATTTTTATGATATGGTAAATTATACAATTGTAAAAAATGATGATAATAAGATTAATGAAGATAAAATGGATAGGATGAAAGAACGTACTTTATCAAGATGTAGTTATGCTAAGGATAAAAAAAGAAAAGATATCCTTTTCTTTGGTACGTGGCTTTTTATTATAGCTGGTCTAGTTCTAAGTACATTTATGCGTTTTCCTGTTTCAAGAAGTATTTTTTTAATTTTAAATAGTACTTATTTGATACGTAGTCATACTGTCCGTAGATCTAAAATAGATGATGAATATGAAGAATGTGATAGAACACTATTTAAGAAAATAAACTTTACTAATAATAATAGAGAAAATCTTAATAAGATGTATGAGTATATTAGAAGATTAGGTTTTATCTCAGAACTATTTGAAGGTATAAAGTTTCCTTTAAGTAAGGAAGATACTTTAATAAATATACCTGTAAGTAAACTTAAAAAAATAGAAAAAGAAGTTAAAAAGATTGTAAAAGAACATAAAGAAGAAATAGATCAGTTTACTATAGAAGATGAACTTGAAAGAGAAAAAGAAAAGTTAAGAAATATAAAACTTCAAGAAATGGAAGATGAAAAAATGCGTTCTGAAATAAAAGAACTATTAGAGCATCCGGATGAATGGGATACTTCTTCTATGAAAAAAGAGGTAACTAAAGGTGATATTTTAGATACTATTAAAGAAATTCATAATATGTATTTATATACTCCCGAAACTGAAAATATAGAAAATCCAAAGTCTTTTGGAGCAAAAAAATAACGAACTAAATAGTTCGTTTTTTATTTTCTATGAAATGGTAATAATACTTATTTGTGGTATAATGTTAATAGAGGTGTTTTATGAAAACATTAGAGGAAATTAAAAAGTACAAAGAGTTTATTTTTGATAGATATACAGTAGATTATGTAGATAATAAAATGGTGATTAATTATTATTATGAAATACCTGGTTTATCTACTTTTAATCATAAAATAGAGATCCCATATACAAGTAGAGTATTTGATAAAGAGTTTGCTTCTTACCTTGCATTTAATATAGGTGTAATGGAAATAGTAAGTTATTATAAATGCGCTATTCCTAAAACTATTACTATTAAATGTGGATATTTAGATGAAAATCAAAAAGAATTCTTTAAAAAGATTTATTACTATGGTTTAGGAGAGTTCTTTTACCGTAATAATATAGAAGTAAGTTATGATGATTTTGTTACTATTAACTCTACTGGTGATAAGAAAGAATATAAACCTACTTATAACGGAGTAGGTAATATGATAGCAATAGGTGGAGGAAAAGATTCTTGTGTTACTTTAGAACTATTAAAAGATGAAAAAAATAATTCTTGTTTTATAATTAATCCTAAAGAAGTACAACTTAAATGTGCAGAAGTAGCGGGATATACCGATACTGATATTATTTCTATAAAAAGAGTTATTGATAAAAACTTAATTAAACTTAATGAAGAAGGATACTTAAATGGACATACTCCTTTTTCTGCTATGGTAGCTTTTGTATCTTTCTTAGCTGCATATCTTAATAATAGAAAATATATTGTACTTTCTAATGAATCAAGTGCTAATGAATCTAATGTTGATGGTACTAAGATAAACCATCAATATTCTAAAACATATGAATTTGAAAATGACTTTAATAACTATGCTAAAAAGTACTTTAATGTAGATATTAAGTATTTCTCATTCTTAAGACCACTTACTGAATATCAAATAGGTATGTTATTTTCTAAATTTGAAAAATATCATACTATATTTAAAAGTTGTAATGTAGGTAGTAAGGATTCTAAGTGGAACTGGTGTGGAAAATGTGCTAAATGTTTATTTGTTTATACACTACTTAGTCCTTATTTATATAAAGATAAGCTAATTAATATATTTGGGAAAGATTTATTTGAAGATGAGGAGTTACTCCAAATATTTACAGAACTTATAGGTAAAGGAGAAAATAAACCTTTTGACTGTGTAGGAACTTATGAAGAAGTTAATTATGCAGTAAGTAAAACTATAAAAAATATAAAAGGAGATCTTCCTTACTTACTAAAATATTATAAAGATAATTTTAAACTAACTGATGATTTAAATATAGAGAAAAGATATAACAATGAGAATAATCTAGATTCCCACTTTAATGAAATATTAAGGAGGTATATATAGTGATAGAACGTATTGTAAATTTACTTAAAGGTAAGAAAATTGCTATATTAGGATTTGGTAGAGAAGGAGTATCTTCATACGAATTTATTACTAAATATGTTGATAATCCTGATATTACAGTTATTGATAAAGATACATCTTTACTTTCTAAATATGATTATTTAAATGAAAGTAATAGTGTTTTAGGAGATAACTATCTTGATAATTTAAATAAATATGATTTAATTATTAAGACTCCTGGTATTTCTTTAAAAGATATAGATATAACAGGTATTAAAGATAGAATTACTTCTCAAGTAGAATTACTTTTAAAAGCAAATAAAGAAAAAGTAATAGGAGTAACAGGTACTAAAGGTAAAAGTACTACTTCATCTTTAATATATGAAATAATTAAAGAACAGAATGAAAACACTATATTAGTAGGGAATATTGGTCTTCCAATATTATCTAATATAGAAAACTGTGATGAAGATACAATAATAGTTGCAGAAATGTCATCACATCAACTTGAATACATAGATGTATCTCCACATATAGGAGTTATTCTTAATCTATTTGAAGATCATTTAGATCATGCTGGATCAGTAGAACATTATCATGATATAAAATTAAATATGTTTAGATATCAAAATGATAATGACTATATGATATATTGTTCTAATAATAAAACATTAGATAATTTAATAAAGAAAAATAATTTCAAAGGAATTAAATATACAGTCAATCCTTATGGAAGTGCTAGTATTACTATTAAAGATAATTATGTAGTATTTAATGATACTAGAATATATGATATTAATTCTAAAAGAAATTTACTTGGTAAACATAATTTAGAAAATATAATGACAGCCTTAACTGTAGCAATAATACTTAATCTAGATATAGATAGAGCAATAAGTATTATTAATACTTTTAAAGGATTACCTTATAGATTAGAAAATATAGGTACAGTAGATGAAGTAACATATTATACAGATACACTTGCTACTATTCCAGAAGCAACAGAAGAAGCAACTAAATCATTAAATGATATAGATACTTTAATATTTGGAGGAATGGATAGAGGTATATCTTATGAAGGATTTGCTGATTATCTAAATAGTACAAGTATAAGAAACTTTATTTGTATGCCAGAAACAGGACATACTATAGGTAAAGATCTTATTAATAAGAATGTTTATTTTGTAGAAACATTAGAAGAAGCAGTAAAAATGGCCAAAGAAGTAACTGCTAAAGGTAAAATATGTTTGCTTTCTCCAGCAGCATCTAGTTATAATAGTTTTAAAAACTATGCTGAAAAAGGAGATAAGTATAAAGAGTTAGTTTATGATAAATAGTAGGTGGCAAGATGAGACTTAATAAATTACACGCTATAAGAGATTTTTTCGAAGGGCTTTTTAAAGGAAAGCATCCTGATGAACCTTGGCTTGATTATTATTCAGAAGAAGATAGATCTATTAAATTTACTAATAAAAGGATTTATGATTATTTAAAGGATAGTGTAGGAGTTGATACTGATTTTGTAGCAATTAACTACTTTAATTCACGTATAAGATATTATGAATTCTTTGATAGAATAGATAAAACTAGTAAAGCACTATTACATTATGGAGTAAAACAAGGTGACATTGTAACAATATGTATGCCTAATACTCCTGAGGCAGTAATTATGTTTTATGCAATAAATAAAATAGGTGCAGTATCAGATATGATTCATCCATTATCTGCTCCAGAACAAGTAAGAACTTATTTAGAACAATCTAAGTCTAAAGTAATGATGCTAGTAGATTTTGATTATGATAAGTATAAAGATGTTATAAAAGAATCATCTTTAAAGAAAGTAATAATTGTTTCTGTTGCAGACTCAATGCCTATGTCTACAGCAGTTTTATATCAAGTTTTTAAAGGACTTGGTATAAAGAAACCTAAGTATAATCAAAATGACTTATATCAAACATATAGTGACTTTGTTAATCAAGGTTCTATGTATAATAAAAATATTAATAATACAACTAAATGTAAGGATGTAGCAATTATTCTTCATAGTGGTGGATCTACAGGCACTCCTAAAGGAATAGAAATAACTAATTATAGTTTTAATGCTTTTATGCAGCAAGCATCTATAGTTGTATATAATGTAAGACCTAAAGATAGAATTGTTTCAATACTTCCAATATTCCATGGATTTGGCTTAGGAGCATGTGTACACTGCCCGCTATGTTTAAAAGTAGAAACAATTTTAGTACCAGAATTTGATGGTAAAAGATTTCCTAGAATGATGAAAATGTATAAACCAAATGTACTAGTTGGAGTTCCAACACTTTGGGAAGCAATGCTAAGTAATAAAAACTTTGATAATGTAGATTTATCAAATCTAAAATATGTTGTTAGTGGCGGAGATTATTTATCTATTCAAATGGAAGAAAGAATGAATACATTCTTAAGAACACATGGTGCAAATATCTCCATGACTAAAGGATATGGTATGACAGAATCGGTTGCTGCAACAGCATATACCTTTGATGGAGCAAATGTTCCTGGTTCAGTAGGTATCCCAATAGTAGGTAATACTTTTTGTATATGTAAGCCTGATACAACAGAAGAACTACCTTTCGGAGAAGAAGGAGAAATATGTGTAACAGGACCTACACTTATGAAAGGATATCTTAATAATAAAGAAGAAACAAATAAAATGCTTATTAAACATAAAGATGGTAAAGTATATCTTCATTCAGGAGATTTAGGATATATATCAGCAGATGGAATTCTATTCTTTACTCAAAGATTAAAAAGAATGATAGTATCATCTGGATTTAACGTATATCCAGCTGCCATAGAAAAAACAATAAATAAGCATGAAGCAGTAGAAAAAGTATGTGTAATAGGTGTACCACATCCATATAAAATGCATGTACCAAAAGCATTTATAGTTTTAAAAGAAGGATATAAACAGTCACCTAAATTATTAAGTGAAATAAAAGAATTATGTAAAAAAGATTTAGCCGCATACTCTATACCTAAATTATTTGAGTTTAGAGATAACCTTCCTAAAACTCTATATGGTAAAGTAGATTTTAAATCTTTAGAAAAAGAAGAAACTAAAAAAGAAGAAAAATAGTATTTTCTTCTTTTTTATGTTAAAATAAAAGCACAAAGAGGTAGGTGATTATTGTGAAAGTAACTACAATAATTGATAGAGATAAGGATAATGTTTTAGAAGCAGCTGAAGTACGTAAAAAAATACATGATTCTATGAAACAAGAAGTAGAGTGGGATCCAGTAATTGCTACTGAAAAAAGTTTAAATTCTGATGATGCATTATATGTTAGTAGAAGTAGAAGAAATAATACTGATTTCTTTCTAGCTATTGGAGATGATAAATTAGTTCATGATAGTATGGATGGGCTTATTTATTCTAATACCAAGTTTGGTATAATTCCTTTTGGTTCAAGAAATAATATATATGACAAATTAAAAGGAAAGAAAAACTTTAGTTTAAGTGTTGGAGGTATTAATAGAACTATCTTCGTAGATAAGATGAATATGGGTATTAATCTTCAAAAAGAAAGTAAGTACTATAATGCACATAAATTTAAAAGATTATTTAGAAAAGGCTCTTATACTCCTTTTAAAACTAATTTTAAATTAGATGGACATAGTATTACCGATGAATCAGATAATATATTCTTCTTACAAATAGAAAATAATATAGAAGAAAGATGTTTTGATATATATCTAATTAGAAATATAGATGAAAACTCTTTATATAAAATATTTGATTTAATGAATAAATGTTCTTTAAAAGAAATACCATACGTAGAACATTTTGGTGGTATGTTTGTAGATATTAATTCTAAAGATGAACTTGAATATTCCTATGACGGAATTAAAGATAAAGATAAAGATATAAAAATAGAGATGAAAAGAGATGCAATTAACTTTATAAATACTGATAAAGTTATTGAGGAAATAAGTAAGAAAAGTAGATAATATATTATTTCTTATGATATAATTGTTTTAATAGATAAGGTGATGTTATGAAGATAACTTCTGTTGATTTAAAAATAAGTGCAGTTAGACGTAGTCAGTATCCAACTGATAACAAACCAGAATTTTTAATGGTAGGTAGATCTAATGTTGGTAAAAGTAGTTTTATTAATACAATTATTAATAGAAAAAATTTTGCTCGTACATCTGCAACACCAGGTAAAACTCAAACAATTAACTTTTATTTAGTAAATGATAAGTTTTATTTAGTAGATGCTCCTGGATATGGATATGCTAGTTTAAATAAAGCTAAAACTAAAAAATTTGGTTTAATGATGGAAGATTATTTAACATCAAGAACTAATCTAAAACAAGTATTTATGTTAATAGATTTTAGACATAAACCAACTAGTGATGATATCATGATGTACAACTATTTAAAGTATTATAAATTACCAGTTACTATTATTGCTACTAAAGTAGATAAAATAGGTGTAACAATGCAACAAAAACAACGTAAGATGATACTTGATGAATTAGATCTTGTTGTAGGGGATGAATTTGTATTATTCTCTAATGTTACTAAACTAGGTAAAGAAGATATAACTAAAAAAATTGAAAGAATACTATAAAGTATTCTTTTTCACTTGATTAATTATATTATTTATAATAATATAAATATAGGAATACCTAATTTTCGCATGTTAGGTGTTACCGTGTGGTAGACCTAACTAACTAGTTAGGTTTTTTTGTTATTTCATCATCATTATTATGATTGATAATAGGATGAAGATGATAACTACTAAAGAAGAGATTAAAAAATCTTTTTTAGTCATAGTACCACCTCCCTTCGAAGATAACACCTAACATTTAGATACTCCTACATTAATATGATACGAGAAAACTTTCCCATATCCTTTTTTTATACTTAATTTTTTTATTATAGTTATCTTGACATATATAACTAATATGATATTATGAATATAGGAATACCTAATTTTCGTAGGTTAGGTGTTACCGTTTGGGAACCCTAACTAACTAGTTAGGTTTTTTTGTTATTTCATCATCATTATTATGATTGATAATAGGATGAAGATGATAACTACTAAAGAAGAAATTAAAAAATCTTTTTTAGTCATAGTACCACCTCCCTTCGAAGATAACACCTAACATTTAGATACTCCTACATTAATATGATACGGCAAAACCTTCTCATATCCTTTTTTATTATAAATATTTTGAAATTATGGTAAAATGAAAGTGTTATTTGTAGGAGGATTTATGAAAATAGTATATTATGTACATGGTACTACTTATGATAATGCTTCTAAGAAATGTAGTGGTCATAAAGATGTAGAGTTAAATGATTTAGGTAAGGAGCAAGCTATTAATTTAGGAAAGAATACTCCATATAAATTTGATGTTCTTTTTACTTCAGATTTAAAAAGAGCAATTACTTCTAGTGAGTTAGCATTTCCTTTATATAGTTCCATACCTGATAGTAGATTAAGAGAATGTAATTATGGGGATTTTGACGGAGAGGATAAGAGTTTAGTTGTATATGAAGAACACGTGGATACTCCTTTTCCAAACGGAGAATCTTTAAAAGATGTTGAAAAAAGAGTTAGAGATTTCTTAAAAGAAATATATGATAAATATAAGGATAAAACCATTGGAATAATAGCTCATAGAGCGCCTCAGCTTGCTATAGAAGTTATTACTAAACATATTACCTGGGAAGAAGCTAATAAGAATGACTGGAGAAAAACAGGTTCTTGGCAACCAGGATGGGAGTATACTCTAAATAAAGAAGATTTATAAACATTGCAAATGCAATGTTTTTATTTGTGTAAACTAAAAGAATATGTTATAATAACCTAGCGTTTTTGAAATATATTTATGTTATAATTTAGAAAAGAGGTGGCTTTTATGAAAAAACCAGTTGTTGCTTTAGTAGGTAGACCAAATGTAGGTAAATCAACTATCTTTAATAGACTAGTCGGAAAGAAAATATCTATTATAGAAGATACTCCAGGTATTACTAGAGATCGTATATATGGAACTGTTACTTTTAATAATAGAAGTTTTCATTTAATTGATACAGGTGGTATTGATTTAGCTAATGAATCGTTTAATGATGAAATTAAAGTTCAAGCTGAACTTGCTATTGAAGAAGCAGATATCGTTTTATTTGTTGTAGATGGAAAAGAAGGATTAACAAGTAATGACTTTGCTGTTAGAGATATTCTTTTAAAGACAGATAAAAAGGTTATAGTAGTAATAAATAAGTGTGATAGTAAAGAATCTAGAGATAATATATATGATTTCTATGAACTAGGTTTTGATAATTATATGACTATTTCTGGTGAACAAAATGAAGGTATTTGGGATTTAGAAGAAGAAATTACAAAAGACTTCAAAGAAGATGAAGCTGAAGAAGAAGATCCACGTATTAAGTTTTGTATTATTGGTAGACCAAATGTAGGTAAAAGTAGTTTAGTTAATGCAATATTAAATGAAGAAAGAGTTATTGTATCAGATGTAGCAGGTACTACTAGAGATTCTGTAGATACTCCTTTTACTTATCATGGCGAAGAATATGTAGTAATAGATACTGCAGGTATGAGAAAACGTGGTAAGGTTTGGGAGAATGTAGAAAAATATAGTTTACTTAGAAGTATGAGAGCTATTGATAGAGCTGATGTTTGTTGTATAGTAATTAATGCTGAAGAAGGTATTATTGAACACGATAAACATATTGCTGGATATGCTCTAGAAGCTGGTAAAGCAGTAGTACTAGTTGTAAACAAATGGGATATGATAGAAGATAAAGAAGCTAAGATGAAAGAGTTTAAGGAAGACTTAAGAAATAACTTCCAGTTCATGAGTTATGCTCCAATAGTATTCTTATCTGCTAAAACTCATAAAAGAGTACATACATTAATGCCTGAAATATTAAAGGTATATGAAAATGCTAACAGAAATATTCCTACTAACTTGTTAAATGATGTTATAAGAGATGCATATAATTTAAATTTACCACCAACATATAAAGGTAAAAGACTTAAAATATACTTCTCTGTTCAAGCATCTAACTGTCCACCAACATTTAATATACAGGTAAATAGTAAGGGACTTGTTCATTTCTCTTATGAAAGATATATTGAAAATAAACTAAGAGAGTCTTTTGATTTTGAAGGTACTCCTATAGTTATTCAGTGGAAAAATAAAGGAGAGCAAGAACTATAGTTTTTGCTTTTTTTATAGAGGTGATTATATGAAATTAGAAGGTAAAACTGCTATAGTTACAGGTGCATCTAAAGGACTAGGAAAAGCTATAGCTATAGAACTAGCTAAAGAAGGATGTAATGTAGTAATTAATTATCTTAGTGATACTAGTGGTGCAAGTAATACTTTAGAAGAAGTACTAAAATATAATGTAAAAGCATTTATTTACCAAGGTGATGTAATAGATGAATCGTCTATGAAAGAAATGGTAAATAAAACAGTTAATGAATTTGGTAAAGTAGATATACTAGTTAATAATGCTGGTATAGCAAATGACTCTACTATAGAAGATAAAACTATAGAAGGCTTTAGAAAAGTACTTGATACTAATTTAATAGGACCATTTATACTATCTAGATTAGTAGCTCCTATTATGAAGAACAATAAATATGGAAGAATAATTAAT
This sequence comes from Bacilli bacterium, assembly GCA_016283075.1. Lineage (GTDB taxonomy): Bacteria > Bacillota_I > Bacilli_A > RF39 > UBA660 > RGIG4266. Next base: position 17,188 of record JAEEMF010000069.1, read on the forward strand.
ATATCTAGTACCACTGGTATAGATACATATTATCCATATAGTTTAGATTATGATGCTTCTAAAGCAGGGTTAATTAATTTAACACATAATCTTGCTGAAATATATAAACCATATATTAATGTAAACTGTGTATGTCCAGGATGGATGGATACAGATATGAATAAAGAATTAGATAAAGATTATATTGAAGAAGAATGTAAGAATATTAAACTAGGTCGTTTTGGAAAGCCTGAAGAAGTTGCTAAAGTAGTAGCATTCCTTGCAAGTAATGATGCTAGTTATGTAAATGATGCTATTATTAGAGTAGATGGGGGAGAAAAATAATGGAAATAAAAGATAAAGCAGTAGAACTAGTAAATAACGCTGAATTAGAGCTAGATTCTATATTTAAAGAAATAGATAGATTAGAAGAAATAAATAGTTTAAAAGTATTAAATGCTTTCCATAATGCTGAAATATCAGAAGCACACTTTAACTCTACAACTGGATATGGTTTTGGAGATATAGGTAGAGATGCTATTGAAAAAGTATTTGCTGAAGTACTAGGAGCAGAAGATGCTTTAGTACGTAATCAAATGATTTCAGGATCACACGCTTTAACAGTATGTTTATTTGGACTATTAAGACCAGGAGATACTATGCTTAGTATTTCAGGACTTCCATATGATACTCTTCATGAAGTAATAGGTATCACTGATAATCCTAGCTCATTAAAAGCATGGGGAGTAGATTATAAACAAATAGATTTAGTAGATAATGATTTTGATATTGATGCTATTAAAGCTTGTTTAGAAAATAAAAAAATTAAGCTTATAGAAATACAAAGATCTAAAGGATACTCTACAAGAAAAAGTTTAACTATTGATAAACTTGAAAGAGTTATAAAAGCTATTAGAGAAGTAGATAAAGAAGTTATTATTATGGTGGATAACTGCTACTGTGAATTTGTAGAAACAAAAACTCCTCTTGAAGTAGGAGCAGATATAATGGTAGGTTCACTTATTAAAAACTTAGGTGGAGGTATTGCTCCTAATGGTGCTTATATAGCTGGAAGAAAAGACTTAGTAGAACTTGCTAGTGAAAGACTTACAGTTCCAGGAGAAGGTAAAGAAGTAGGACCAACACTAGGAGTAAATAAATCATTCTTACAAGGAATATATATGGCTCCTCAAGTAGTTGCAGCATCCTTAAAAACAGCAATACTTACTGCTAAAGTACTTGAAGACTTAGGCTTTGATGTAGAACCTAGATATAATGAAAAACGAGCTGATATAGTAGAAAATGTTATATTTAGAGACCCAGAAAAACTAATTAGTTATGTAGGTTCTATACAGGAAGCATCTGCAATAGATGCTCATGCTAAAGCTGTTCCTACAGAAATGCCTGGGTATGAAGATTTAGTTATTATGGCATCTGGTTCATTTACACAAGGATCATCTATTGAAATATCATGTGATGGACCTATAAGAGAACCTTTTATAGCATATCAACAAGGCGGTCTTACATATAAATATGGTAAGATAGCAATAATGAATGCCGTAAGTAAATTAATCGATTAAAGCACTTATGTGCTTTTTTTGTGGTATACTTTATATAGTAGGTGACTATAATGAATGTAATTGAGTTTATTAAAAAATATGGTAATACTTCTTTTGAAGAGAAACCCTTAAATGATGCAGATAAACTTTTATTTGGACTTTTATCTTATGTATATTATAATGGTGCTGCTCCTAAGTGTGAAAATGAAAAAAAGACTATTAAAGAAGTAGCAGAAACCTTCTTTGAAAGTAATACAAGAGAAAGTCTAAAAAAGAATATTCTTGCTATAAGAGGTTCTATTAAATTATTAAAACTTATTCAAAATAAAAAAAGATATCAAGATCTTTATATGTATAATGATACTTATATAGGAGATGATTCTCAGCAGTTTTCAGCTATATGTATAGAAATAACTCCTAGTTTAATATATGTATCTTTTGAAGGAACTGATCAAAGAATAAGTGGATGGGAAGAAGATGCTAAAATGGCATACATGTTCCCAGTAAAAGCTCAAAGACACGCTATTAGATATTTAAATAAACATTTTTCATTTAAAAAATGTAGTATTATTGTAGGAGGCCACTCTAAAGGTGGTAATCTATCACTAGTAGCAAGTATGTATTGTAACTGTTTAGTAAGAAATAAAATAGTAGAAATCTATTCATTTGATGGACCAGGTCTTACTAAAAAAATGATTGATTCTAAAAGATATAAAAGAATTGAAAATAGATTTTATCATGTAGTACCACATAACTCAGTAGTAGGTATGCTTATGAGAAATGGTAATAACGATATCGTTATTAAAACTAGTGCTAGTGGAATATTAGGACACTACGCTGAAAGATGGCAATTTGAAGATCATAAGTTTAAAAGAGTTAAATTAAGTAGATCTTCTAGAGTAGTATATAATGGTATTCAAACATGGGTTGATAAGTACTCTAAAAAAGAATTTAAACTATTTACACAGCAGGTATTTAGTCTTTTTAAAAAAGAAAATGTAACTAGTTTACTTGAAATATTTGAACATCCTAAAATATTAATTAATATTTATAAGAATACCCATGATTTAGATCCTATCGTATCAAATATGGTAAAAGACTTAATTGATATATTAGTAGATTATTCTAAAGAGGCATTTACCTCAATATTTAAAAGATAATTACTTAGATAATTATCTTTTTTAATGTTATAATAATACTGGAGGATTACTATGGAAATAAAAGATAACTTACTAATAATTGGACCTTCATATTTAAGAAAGAATATACTTGAAGAAAATAAATTAAAACATAATATAAAGTATATAGATGAATATGAATTAATAGATAAAAATATATATACCTATAAAGACGGGGTACTATCTTACCTTGATAAGAAAGAAAATATCTCTCCAGAACTATGTAATATCTATTTAAATAATATGTATGATATAGATATTAATAAGAATTATAAGTCTAAAAAACTTAATAAACTAAGTGTTATAAAAAAAGACTTAATAGATAAAGGATATATTATCTTTAATGACAACTTTAAAAAGTATTTAACTAATAAAGATATCTTAGTACTTAATAATCATTTTGATAAAAGAGTATCTAATATAATAAAAGAACTTGATAAAGTAAATCATATTACTTATGAAGAAGATAAAGCACCTTTAAAGAAAGATATAATAGTTAAAGAATGTCAAACTCTAGAAGATGAAGTTATTTTTGCTGCAACTTCTATAGTAGACTTAATTAACAAGGGAGTAGATATAAATAATATCTATATTAATAAATTAAGTGATGATTATAAAGGAGTATGTATACGTATATTTGATATGTATGGAATTCCAACATCATTTAAGAAAAACAGTTTATATTCTATAGAAAGTGTAAGAAATTTGCTAGATAATATTTCCCTTGACGACAACATATTATCTATAAATGAAAAGTTAGGCTCGCTTGATAGTAAACTATCAAATAAACTTGTAAGTATCTTTAATAAATACGTTGATTTTGAATATTTTAGGGATGTAAAGGAAGAAATTATCTATGAATGTAAAAATACATTGGTAGATTTATATCCACTTGATAGAAGTATTAAAGAAGTAAGTTATAAAACTAAATATTTAAATAGTAATGAATATATCTTTATATTAGGATGTAATGATGCATCTATTCCTTATGTATATAAAGATGATGATTTCTTAAGTAATGAAGAAAAGAAAGAACTTAATTTAAATAGTTCACTTAAGCTATCTAGATTAGAGGAATCTTATTTTATAGATTATGTAAATAGTAATAACGTAATACTATCTTATAAATTAAAAGATACTAGTAGTGAATATGCACCATCAAGTGTATTTAATAAGTATTCTAACTTTACAAAAGTTAACTACTGGTATGGATTTGATAATAAAGAGATTAATAAATTACGTCTTGGAAGTAAACTAGATAACTATTTTAAATATAATGAAGAAGATGACACATTATATTTACTTAGTAATATTAATCTTAATTATAAAGATTATGACAATAACTATACAAAGATAAATTTTGATACTATAAAAAGAGAAACTAATAATAAACTAAATATATCTACATCTTTATCAGATGTATATTATGGATGTAAATTTAGATGTCTACTTAATAATATTTATAAAGTAGAAGAGTTTACTCCTACCGTAGCGCAAAAAATAGGATTATTCTTTCATGATGCATTATGTGAATATTTTAAAGATGGTAATGATTTAGATACTATTATTGAAAGTAAACTTGATAAATATTTTACTGATGGTACTAAGAAAGAAAACTTTTATAAAGAAAAGTATTCTAAATCTTTAAACGAATTAGTAGGTATTATAGAACAGCATCTAAATAATACTAATTTTAAAAACACTTTCTTTGAAAAAAGAATTACTGTGGAAAAACCAAATGACTTAGGTATAAAAATAACAGGTGTAATAGACAAAATACTTACATTTGAAGACAAAGATAGTACTTATGTAATAGTAATAGATTATAAAACAGGTAATCCACATGACTTTAGAAATGCTGTATACGGTATAGATATGCAGTTAGGATTCTATTTCTATTTAATAAATCATTCTAATTTATTTAAGAATCCTAAATTTGGAGGAATGTACCTTCAAAAGATTATGAATGATGTTCTAAATTATGATAAGAAAAGATCTTATGAAGAACAACTATCTAATTTATCTAAACTAAATGGATATACTACAGATAATGCATTTATTGTAAGTAACATTGATACTACTTTATCACCAGGTGATAGTTCTCCTTTTATAGGAAGTCTTAAACTTACTAAAGATGGGGGATTTACAAAACAATCTAAAGTAATAAGTGATGATACATTTAAAGAAGTAATGGATATTATTTCAAGTAAAATAGAAAGTGCAATTACTGATATAAATAAATGTGATTTTGAAATAAATCCTAAAGTATTAGATGGAAAGAATATTTCTTGTCAGTACTGTACATTTAAAGATATTTGTTATAGAACGCATGATAATGAAGTAGAACTTGATAAAACGCTTAAGGATAACTTTTTAGGAGGTGAATCTAATGAAGATGAAGCCGGAAAATAGTACATGGACTGATGAACAGTGGGAAGCTATTACTCATGAAGGAGAAAATACTTTAGTATCAGCAGGAGCAGGTTCTGGTAAAACAGCTGTACTATCTACAAGAGTAATTGAAAAGATAAAAGATGGAATGTCTATCGATAAGTTAATACTTATTACCTTTACAAATGCTGCCGCATTTGAAATGAAGACACGTATTAAAGATAAATTAGAAAAACTTATAAAAGAAGACCCATCATATAAAGAACAACTAGATCTTTTAGATCAAGCATACATTACAACATTTGATGGCCTAGCTTTATCTCTTGTAAAGAAGTATCACTATCTCCTAGGAGTAGATAGATCTATTAATATTATTGATAATGTTGATCTAAATATGAAGAAAAAAGCATTATTAGATCAAATTATTGAAGATTCTTATGATAATAAAGAGTTTACAGATATGCTAGATATTTACACTAATAAAGATGATGAAAGTATAAAAGAAATAATATCTAGTTTCTATGATTCTATGGATATTATTCTAGATAAAAAAGAATACTTAAATACTTATATTGATAAATATTATAGTAAAGAAGCACTTCTTAATTATTTAACAAGTTATATGGATATTATCTATAGAACAAAAGAAATAATTATTAATATGGTGGATAATTTATCATCATTTAAAGATAACTTTGATAGAATTATTAAATTTAAATTAGCAGTTGAGCCTCTAAAAGAAGCTAAAAACTATCAAGATATAAAATATACTATAAATGAAATATCATTTCCTATTATGTCTAAAAAACTAGAACTAGATGAAGAAGATAAAGAAGCACTAAAAAAATATAATAAAAAGATTACTGAATATAAAGATTCTTTAAAAGATTTAACATCGTATTCTAGCTTAGAAGAAATAGAAGAAGAAATATTAGAAACAAAACCATTTGCTAAAGTAGTCGTAGATATTCTTTTAAAACTAGATTCTAAAGTTGAAGAATATAAAAGAAGTATTAATTCGTACTCATTTAGTGATATAACAAGACTTGCTATAAAACTTCTTGAAGGAAATGAAGAAGTAAGAGATTCTATTAAAAATAATACTAAAGAAATAATGATAGATGAATATCAAGATACTAATAGAATAGGTGACTACTTAGTAAGTTTAATAAGTAATAATAATGTTTATATGGTAGGAGATGTAAAACAATCTATTTATAGATTTAGATATGCTGATCCTAGTATCTTTATGGAAAAATATCAAAACTATAAAAATGGTAATGGTGGTCATGTAATAGATTTAAATAAGAACTTTAGATCTAGAGATGAAGTACTATCTTCTATAAATGATATCTTTGAATATATCATGGATGAAGATGTTGGCGGAGCAAACTATTCTATTGGACATAAAATGATTTTTGGATTCTTAAAATTCTTAAATCTTGTTAAAAGTAACTATAATCTAGAAGTATATGATTATAGTACTGAAGAAGAGTATAGTAAAGGTAAATCTAAGGATATAATAGAAGCCTTTATAATAGCAAAAGATATTAAAAATAAACTAAGTAGTGGTATGGAAGTATATGATAAAGAAGAGGGTATTAGACCTATACAGGAAAAAGATTTCTGTATAATAGCCGCATCTAAAACACATTTTGATACCTATAAAAAAGTACTTGATTACTATGGTATAAAGTCTCTTTTATATAAAAATGAAGAATTCTCTTCATCAAATGAAATATATGTTTTAAGAAATATATTAAAACTAATTAATAATATTAAAAATAATGAGGATATTAAATATCCATTCTTATCTATAGCAAGATCTTACTTATTTGATTATAAAGATAATGATATCTTTACTAGTATTACTAATAATGATATGAGAAGTAATCCTATATTTAAAGATTTATTTGATAAGATAGATAACCTTGTAATTAAAAGCGATAATGAATCTATAAGTAATTTACTTTTATCTATATATAAAGAATTTGATATGTATTCTAAATCTATTAGAATAGGTAATATTGATTCTATAACAGTTAAACTAGATTACTTAGTAAAGAATGCTAAGAATTTAGAAGAAGTAGGGTATACACTTTCTGATTATATAGAATATTTAAATGATATTTACACAGGAAAACTAGATATAGAAATGGATAATAAACCTGATCCTAAGACAAATGCTGTTAAGATAATGACAATACATGCATCTAAAGGATTAGAGTTTCCTATATGTTATTTTCCAGATATGTATAAAGAATATAATGATAGAGATTTAAACTCTAAGTTTATGTTTGATTATAAATATGGATTTATAATGCCAGTATTTAATGAAGGTAAAAAAGATACTATTATTAAAACACTAGCAAAAGATAACTATTATAAAGAAGATAGGTCTGAAAAAATAAGAACTCTTTATGTAGCGCTTACTAGAGCTAGAGAAAAACTTATTATAGTAGCACCTCTTTCTGAATCTAAATACTTAGAACTGCCATTTATAAATGGTAAAGTATCAAAGTTAGAAAGAGTAAAACATAAAAGTTTCTTAGATGTACTTGGTAGTATTAAATCAGTACTTAAAAAATACATAACTCATGTTAATTATGAAGTAGATACTAATTATTTAAAGACTTCTAAAAAAGATATTACTAAGATAAAGAAATTACCTTATAAGTTTAATGAAAAGTATTTAAATATAGATAGTAGTATTACAGAAGAAAAAAGTTATTCCCATACTAGAACTGAAATAAAGAAAATAGATTCTTCTTTTGGTACATATATCCATGAAGTATTAGAATACTTAGATTTTAATAATCCTAAAGAAGATATAAATAATTATAATGTGGATAACTTTATGAAGAGTAAAATACTTAAACTATTTGAGGCGCCTTTTATAAATAAGGATGCTAAAGTATATAAAGAATATGAATTCTATAATAACGATACTAAAGGTATAATAGACTTACTTCTAGAATATGAAGATAAGTTTATAGTAGTAGATTATAAGCTTAAAGATATAGAAGAAGATTATTACGTAGAGCAAGTTAAAGGATATATGGAATATATAAAATCTATTACAAGTAAAAAAGTAGAAGGATATCTATATTCTGTAATAGATTCTACTTATAAAGAAATAAAATAGTTATTTACTTTTTAAAAACTTGTGATAAAATATACTTATAAATCAATGACGAAGACTAGTAGTAAAATGATTATTAATAGAGAACTTATGGCTGGTGGAAATAAGTAATATAGTTTTATGAATCTACTTCTAAGAGGAACTAATACTTCCCGGTGATGAGCCGTTATCTAATTAAGTATATAAAAGGATGGTACCGCCTATATAGGCTCCTTATACCATTCTTTTTTTGTTAGAAAGGTGCAATATGATTAAATTACATGATGATGAAATAGTCCTTGATTTATCTATAGAGTTTGAAAATTCTTTATTCTTTCATATAAATAGAAAAGAAGATAATAAACATATAGGTAATTGTGGACTTAGACTTGATAAGAATAAAAATAATTATATATTAGGAAATATTGAGTATGAAGTATTTAATGAGTACCAAGGTAATAACTATGCTTATAAGGCATGTTTACTTCTTGGAAAAGTAGCTTCTATGAAAGGAGCAACTTCTTTAATACTAACAGCAAATCCTGATAATATAGCATCTATTAAAACAATAGAAAAATTAGATGTAAAACATTTAGAAGTAAAAAAAGTACCTAAATCACATTACTTATATAAGAAAGGTGATAGGTACGTAACTATATATGAATGGAATATAGAAGGAGAGAGAAAAAATGATAGACATAAAATTAATAAGAGAAAATAAAGACTTAGTAAAAGAAAACATTAAAAAGAAATTTCAAGATGAAAAATTAAAACTAGTTGATGAAGTATTTGATATGGATGAAAAGGTTAGAAAAGTACAGTTTGATGTAGACAACCTTAAAGCTGAAAAAAATAAAATATCAAAAGAAATTGGTATGTTAATGGGACAAGGTAAGAAAGATGAAGCTGAAAAAGCTAAAGCTAGAATTGCTGAAATCTCAAATGAAATTACTAGTGGTGAAGAAGAAAAAGTTAGACTAGATGAAGAAATCAAATCTAGAATGATGGTTATTCCAAATATTATTGATGAATCAGTACCAGTAGGTAAAGATGATTCTGAAAATGTAGAAGTAGAAAAATTTGGAGAACCAGTAGTACCATCATATGAAATACCATATCATGCAGATATCATTGATAGATTTAATGGTCTTGATAAAGAATCAGCAGGACGTACTTCAGGAGAAGGATTCTATTATTTACTAGGTGATGTAGCAAGACTTCATGAGGCTATGATAGCATGTGCAAGAGATTACATGATTGATCATGGATTTACTTATGCTATACCTCCATTTATGATTAGATCAGATGTTGTAACAGGAGTTATGTCATTTGCTGAAATGGAATCAATGATGTATAAAATTGAAGGTGAAGATTTATACTTAATAGGTACTTCTGAACACTCAATGATAGGTAAATTTAAAGGACAAATGCTTAAAAAAGATACTTTACCTATTAACTTAACTTCTTATTCTCCTTGCTTTAGAAAAGAAGGAGGGTCACACGGTCTAGAAGAAAGAGGTTTATACCGTGTACATCAATTTGAGAAACAAGAAATGATCGTTATCTGTGAACCAGAAGATTCTATGGAATGGTATAACAAGATGTGGAAGCTTACTGTTGATTTATTTAGATCATGGGATGTTCCAGTAAGACAACTTGAATGTTGTTCTGGAGATTTAGCAGATCTTAAAGTTAAATCATGTGATATTGAAGCATGGAGTCCAAGACAACAAAAATACTTTGAAGTTGGATCTTGTTCAACTTTAGGAGATGCTCAAGCTAGAAGACTTGGTATTCGTGTAAAAGGAGAAAATGGTAACTACTATCCACATACATTAAATAATACAGTAGTTGCAACTCCAAGAGGATTAATTGCTTTAATAGAAAACAATTATCAAGAAGATGGTTCTGTATTAATACCAAAAGTATTACAACCATATATGGGTGGAAAAGAAAAAATTGTTCCAGTTAAATAAGAGTACGAAAGTACTCTTTTTTCTTTTATTGACTTGATATAGATATATATATTAAAATATAGATAGAATAGGAAAATATGTATGAATAGATTTAGAATATCAAAACTATTTATCTTTATTATGCTAGTACTTATATTTAGTATAAGTGCTGTTTTTGCATATTCCTATTTAGCAGGGGATGTAGGATTTACTCCTAAGGATAGTAACTGGGATGTAGATAATACAAAAGATGCTTTAGATGATTTAAAAGAGTCTATTGATAGGAGTTGTAATGATCTAATTAATAATGTATGGGTTTATCCTTACACTGGTGAAGAACAAATATTTTCAGCGCCTTGCAGAGGATATTATTTACTACAAGTGTGGGGCGCACAAGGTGGAAATGCGACTGCTACTTACATAGGCGGATATGGAGCCTATGCTGAAGGAAAGATAAAAGTTAACCAGGTTGAAAATCTATATGTAAATGTTGGCGGTGCTGGTGCTTCGCAATACACAACAGGAAAATATCAAGAAGTTGCTGGTGGATATAACGGCGGAGGAACCGCATCTTGTAATAGTGATAAATATTGCAAGTATTATTATAATGGTTCCGGTGGTGGAGCTACTCATATATCGAAAGAAAGTGGTTTATTAAAAGATACTGTAAATACTACGAATATTATAATAGTTTCTGGTGGAGGAAATGGTGGTCATCATGACTCTGGTACTCCTAGTTGGTCTTATGTTGGAGGAAGTGCAATTGGAATTGCTGAATCAGGCACATACTTTGGTTATGGTGGAAGTAATACTTCAATCGCTACTAATGCTGGTGGAGGTGGTGGTTACTATGGTGGAAACTATGGAACTGCAACTGCTGCAACTATTCCCGGCGGATCTTCTTATTTATCACCAGCTCTAACTGGTGGAAAAATATACTGCTATAATTGTACAGAGTCGGAGAATGTTTTTAATTCAGCAACTACTTCTCAAAATCCTGCTATTAATGTTGCAAAACAAGGTAATGGATATGCTAAAATAACATATCTTGGTAAATCTTTATAGAAAAAGCATAGATTTTATCTATGCTTTTTGTTTAAAATAATTCTAGTTGTTCGCTCTTTTGACCACAACTTGTTAATATTAATTCTTTTATTGTTTCATATGATTTGGCAAATGAATTAGGAATTTCAAGAAGAATAATATCATTTTCTTTGCATATTTGTGCTTTTCTAGTATCACATTTTTCTCTATCAATATTACCAAAGTGTTCTCCACCTTGTAATTCGATAGCAATTTGTGGAATTAAATCAATTCCATGAATCTTATATAGAACAACATCGAATTCTAATTTTGATTTGCTTAATATAGGATCCTTAGAGAAAAGGGTACTCAACTTAACATTTCTCTTTGCTTGGAATGTATTATTAACGCTGCAAAAGTGAGAAATTGTTTTATAAAACATATCTTCATTTTTACTTCCATTCGAATTACCTATTTTAATTGTGTAAGATTCATTACGAGGTACTTCTATATTCCCATTATTTGCTACATAATTAACTAGATTATATAAATCATCTTTTTTGTCGGTTGATAGTGCCTTTAATGCTTCGACATCTGATGCAATTATTAAGTTTTTCTTTGCTCTTGTAACAGCAACGTTTGTTATTTCGGAATTATTCTTTATCCAATCAAATGTTTTTCTACTTGTTTTTGGTGATAAAGATGAAGAAATAATAATTGTATCTTTTTCTGCTCCTTGTACTTGATGTATAGTACCACAAGTTATATCTTCCATATTGCTTTCTTTTAACATGGATGAAATCAAACTTTGTTGATTTTTAAATGGAGTAATTATTGCTACGTCTTTTAAATTGTTTCTTTTCAAATAATCGATAATTGCTTTTGCTTCCTCATAATTCTCATTTTTGCGTTTAGAATTTTTATTTTCAACGTTTATTAAAGATAAGTTCCCTTCGTTGGAAAGATAATTTAAATTTAGTTTATCATTATAAAATCTTTTATTGGAAAAGTTTATAATCTTTTTGCCACATCGATAGTGGTATGTTAACATGATATCTTTTGAAATATTATCGTGCTTTTTCATAACATCTAATATAGAATTTGAAATATAGTCATAATCATCTGATATACCATATTGTTCTTTTAAATCACTATTTATTTGCTTTTCTAATATAATTACAGGTTTTAATTGATTAGTATCTCCAACTAATAATAAATTTTTCGCTCTTGCTATTGGTAGAAGTGCAACAGCACAGTTACATTGGCCTGCCTCATCCATTATTACTAAATCAAATTTATGATTTGCAGTCCCTAATCTTGCTGCAGACATGTTTGTTGTTATTATAATTGGGAATGCGTTTTCAAGTAGTTTAATATTTGAATCTATTGAGCACCATTTATTAAAAATATTAACTCGTTCATCTTCATCTTCAATCTTACAGACATCAATTAGTTGTGAGTATGAAGGGTTTTTTAATTTCTTAATAAATTTTAATGACTCAAAGTACATGTATTGCTTAAAGTATCTATCTTCAGATACTGATGTTACTAAGTTTAGGACATCTTGATTTGTTATTGTTGGAAGTTCGTTGTATTCAGTTATTAATTTTTGAAGTTCAGAAGCAACATTTTGATAAATGTGACTTACTGGAGCATCTATTGATTCGAGTAATCTCTTTGCACATTCGATTCTATTTTTAATATCACGTTTCTTTTCATATGTTTCAAGATGCAAAACTAACTCTTTGTTATTATTGTTAGTATTATCTTTTATTCTTTTAATTTTATCTTCATCTGGATTAAGTTTTGATTCATAATTATATAGCTCAAGAATGCGTAATGTTGATTTTGCAACTTCTTGTTTATTACCTAATCTTAAATATGGAAACGGAATATCGTTATCATCTCGATATGAAAACGACAATTTCTCAAGAATACCATTTATTGGTTTGTTATTTGCCGAGCAGATTAAAGTTGTTTTAAGGTAAAAAAAAGCACTTAATATAACGTTGAGAATAGTTTGAGTTTTGCCAGTTCCTGGAGGACCTTGAACATATGTGATAGGATACTTCATTGAATTATATATAACTCTCATTTGATCAATGTTTACTTTGTCATCATATATTACAATTGATGGTTCTTTGCGTCTTGAACCAAATCTTCTTGTGTTTCCAAAGAATGCTTTTAGTGGATATTCTAATTCTCCATTATTAATTTGTTCTTCTATTGTATTGAAAGTTGGCTCTAGATTGGCAGCTGTTATTCTTTGCATAATCATAAACTCTGGCATTTGATTTATTATTTCTGAACTTCTTAAATTACTTCTAATAAGTTCGGTGTACATTTCTAAGCAATCATCTAAATGATTTACAATATTATCGCAAAATTCTTGCGGGTCCATATTTATATATGCTGATAGTGAATGTCTCTTATTTCTAATTAAGAAACTTTGATTAATTCTTGGGGTCTTATCAATTGATAGCTCTTTTGATGTAGGGTTGAACCTAACATTGTAATATAGAACAATATATTTTTTGTCATTTTCATCAATCGACAGAAATGATAGTATTAAATAATTAATTTCAGAATCAACTCTTTTTATATCAAATGTTTTAATATATGAAATAACTTTTCTTTCTTGTTCCTCATTAAGTTTGATCTTTTTGTTATTTAGTAATACTTCTTTATCTACCCCATCAACTAGAAAACCATCTATTTGATATGGGTCATTATCTAATTCGTTACATTTTAGATAATATTTTAAAATGTTATTATTAAATGTTTCGTATTGAAGCCATTTCGCTTCTTCACGATTTTTTTCAAGTTTGGTGATTAAACTTTGTGGAGTATCATATGTAGTAAAATCCAAAATCTTTGCACGTACTATGTTATCGAATTTAATTCGAACACCTAATGTATCGAGTGATTTTTGGTCGTTAAAAATATCTACGGATAGGATTCTACTTTTTAAATCAATATCTTTAATCGCAATCCAATAATATGTCATTTCGTTATTACTATTTTGGTATGCTATATCGATCCATTTTCCGTATTTAATTGCTTCAGATATTATTAATTCTATATTTTTCATATGATTCCACCTTCAAAAAAATAATATCATATTTTATTGTTTTTTTCCATTTTAATATAATTTGAAATTATCAAGAAGATGGTTCTGTATTAATACCAAAAGTATTACAACCATATATGGGTGGAAAAGAAAAAATTGTTCCAGTAAAGTAAGAGTACGTGAGTACTCTTTTTTATTGACTAAATATATATATATATATATAATTAAAGTATAAAGTAAGATAATAGGGTGTTTATATGAAAAATATTTTTAAAAGAAAAATTCCTTATTTTATACTTGGAGTACTTGTAGCAATAACAAGTACTGTTTTTGCATATAGTTATTTAGCTCCCGATGTTGGCTTTACTCCTACTGATACAACTTGGAGTGTTAGTAATGTTAAAAGTGCTTTAGATTCACTTAGAAATGAGCACATATTCGAACATTTATCAAACAATTTTCTAAATGGAAGTATTTATGGAATATATAATAGTAGTAGTCTTGCCTTATATAGTGGTGCTTCTAGAGATGGAGATTATATATCCCTTAATTCAAATAATGCGCTTTATTCTATACCAAATTTAAGCATTCCAGAGGGGTGTTATTTTATTATTGTAAACGGCCAAAATCTGACAAATGCTTTTTCTCCTGATGTAGTAAATGCTTCTACATACAAAGCATATGCTCCCAAAATAGTTGAAAAGGGTAATAATTATGCATATTACTACATAAATGTTGGAGAAACCATGAGTACTGGAGAATTTAGAATTTGGAATAAATCTTCTAATGTTATAAAAATAAAAACTACAATGATTTTCAACGTTGAGACATGTCCTTATTAAAAGATATCTATTTGGATATCTTTTATTATATTTTAAACTAGCGGAATTTCTCTAGTTTAAAAATTAGTTGACTACAATTTGTCACCAACTGATTACGACTTGACTTAATTGCTACTTATATATATAATTTATAGTGATTTTTAAAAGAAAGAGGTGAGAAATATGAAGAAAAAAGTTGTTATAGGTATGAGTGGTGGTGTTGATTCATCAGTTGCGGCTATTGAATTACAAAAACAAGGTTATGAAGTACTAGGATTATTTATGCGTAACTGGGATTCACTTGCTGATGGTGAAATGAATGGACCTACTACTGATCAAGGTATTTGTCCTCAAGAAGTAGATTATAATGATGCTTTAAAAGTATGTAATAAACTTGGTATTGAGCTTCATAGAAAAGACTTTGTTAAAGAATACTGGGATTATGTATTTACTTATTTCTTAGATGAACTTAAAAAGGGTAGAACTCCTAATCCAGATATAATGTGTAATAAATATATTAAGTTTGATATGTTTGCCAAAGAAGCTCTAAAATTAGGCGCAGATTATATAGCAACTGGTCATTATGCTCGTATTAAAGATGGTAAATTATTAAGAGCAGTAGATGACAATAAAGATCAAACATATTTCTTATCACAAGTAAGTAAAGAGCAGCTAAAAAATGTCCTATTCCCAATAGGAGATATGGTTAAACCAGATGTAAGAAAAATCGCGGAAGAATATGAACTTGTTACTGCTGAGAAAAAAGATTCTACAGGTATCTGTTTTATAGGAGAAAGAAACTTTACTAACTTCTTAAAAAACTATTTACCAAATCAACCTGGTAAAATAGTAAATATTGATACTAATGAAGTAATTGGTGAGCATATCGGTTTAATGAACTATACAATAGGTCAAAGAAGAGGACTTGATATTGGTGGTACAAAAGAAAGAATGTTTGTAGTAGGTAAAAACCTAAAAGATAATATTCTTTATATATGTATAGGAGAAGATAATGATTACTTAATGTCTACATCTTGTATTGTAGATTCTATTAACTATTTAGGTGATGAAAAGATAACTAAATGTACTGCTAAATTTAGATATCGTCAGCCAGACATTGATGTAGAAATTAAATGGCTTAGTGATGATGAAATAGAAGTAATCTATCCGCAAGGAGTAAAAGCTGTTACTCCAGGACAAGCATGCGTTTTATATAACGGAGAAGAATGCTTAGGTGGAGGAATTATCAAAGAAGTACGTAAAAACGGAGAAAAACTTTGGTATTTATAACTAGTATTTAATATACTAGTTTTTTTATATTGTTTTTGATATAATACATATAGTAGGGAGGAATAAAAAATGGGAAAGAGTAAAACTAATAAAAAAATGAAGAAATTTTTTAAAGAATTAGTGATTGAATGTAAGTCACTTAAATTTACTAAACATCATTTTTATTACACTTTATTATCTTTAATTATATTAATACTATCTATATTCTTATTTAATAATTATAATAATTGTCAAATATATGAAGTAAGTATAAATACACCAGGATTTGTAGTAGATAATGGACTTGTAGTTCTATCTAAAGGTAATAATATTATTAGAATGGATTCTATTAAATATAACGGGGATATAGAAACAATTAGTTATATTAAAAGTGAATTATATGTATTAGTAGACGGAGAAGAAATGTTATTAAACGCTTTTACAACTTCATCTGAAGATGGATTCTCATTAGAAGAATATACAAAGAATATGTCTTTTGATATTAATGAAACAAAATATAATGAAGATGTAATTACTCGTAAAGTTAGAAAAGCTTTACCAAACAATTTATATTTAAGAATATCAACATTTACTACTGATGGAAATGAACAGTTATTTAAACTTAAATTAAATGCTGAAAAATTATATTCAAATAGTAAGTTATTTTATTAAAAAATAAGGGTAAACTATATAAAGTTTACTCTTTTTATGTTATACTCTTTTTAGGTGATACTATGGAAGAACTAATAAGTGTAATTGTTCCAGTATTAGATGTTGAATCTTACTTAACTTCAACTATTGATTCACTAGAGAAACAAACATATTCTAATATTGAAATTATCTTAATATGTAGAGAATCTAATAAGAACTGTATGAAACTATGTAATTATTATGCTGAAAAGGATAAACGTCTTAAAGTAGTACCTGTTAAAATGACTTCTACTAAGAATTTTAAGAATTTAGGATTATCTAAAGCAAAAGGTAAATATATTACTTTTCTTGATGGAGGAGATACTGTTTCTAAATCTTATGTAGAATATATGTATAACCTTTTAAAAGATGAAAAAGCTGATATAGTTTGTACACGAAGATATATTAAAGGTTCTAAACAGAAAAAATCTATAGATTATGATACTTATACTAATAAAAATATTATGTATAAATATTTAACTGGTCATTTCCGTAGTCACTTTTATGCTAAACTTTATAAAAAAGAATTATTTGATGAAATAGAATATCCTGAAGTATCATATTATGATGACTTTATGGTAGGGTATAAAATATTTGATAAAGCTAAAAAACTTGTTAATAGTCATAATGAATTATATTCATATAATGAAGAAAAAAGAGATAGATTCTTTGGTATACAAGATTATGATCAAATGAAAAAGATAGGGGCATGTTTTGATATGCTTACCTATGTAGAAGAAAAGTATCCTGATTATATAGATGATTGTAAAGCTAAAATATGTTTAGAAGCTTTAGACTTATTTAAATATGTAAGAGATAAAGAATATCGTAAACAATTATTTAGTTATATTTCTTTATATAGAAGATATGCTTTTAGAAGTGAAAACATAACTTTTAAAGAAAAATTAATATGTGTAAGATCTATTTTAGGATATAACTTTTTAAAACTAAGTTTAGGAATGGAAAAATTTATAAAGAAGCCTATTAAATAGGCTTCTTATATTGTTTATAGAACAAATGTATGATAAAATTATAAAAGATAGATGGTGATACAGTGGATTTAAGTATGCTTAATGAAAACCAATTAGAAGCAGTAAAAACAACAGAAGGACCTCTTTTAGTTTTAGCAGGAGCAGGTTCTGGTAAAACTAAAGTACTTACTACTAGAGTAGCGTACCTTATAGAAGAACTAGGAATAGATCCTAAATCTATTCTAGCTATTACATTTACAAATAAAGCTGCTAAAGAAATGAAGGATAGAGTTATAAAAATGCTAGGAGATGTAGGATATAAAATACAAATATCTACATTTCACTCATTTGGACTTACTATTATAAAAGAGAATTATAAGTTACTTGGATATGAAAAGAACTTTACTATACTTGATAGTGAAGACTCTTTAACACTTATTAAAAAGATACTTAAAGATATGGATAAAGATCCTAAAATCTTTAATCCTAAAATGATAAGAAATAAAATAAGTGGATATAAAAATGACTTAATGGAGCCAGATGACTTAGTTAAGTTTTCAACAAGTGAATTAGATGATTTAATAATAAGTGTTTATCGTAAATATAAAGATAAATTAGCTATTAATAATTCAGTAGATTTCGATGATTTATTAATACTACCAATTATTTTATTTAAACAAAATCCAAATGTTTTAAAATATTATCAAGATACTTTTAAATATGTACTTATTGATGAGTATCAGGATACTAATGAAGCTCAGTATACTTTAACTAAAATGATTAGTGCTAAGTATAAAAATATATGTGTAGTAGGAGATAATGATCAGTCTATATATTCTTTTAGAGGTTCTAATTATAAAAATATATTAAACTTTGAAAAAGATTATAAGAATGCTAAAGTAATAATGCTTGAAAGAAATTATAGATCTACTAAACAAATACTTGATGTAGCAAACTGTATTATTAAAAATAATACACTTAGAAAAGATAAAAACTTATGGACTAAAGAAGAAAGTGGTTCTAAAGTAAGATATCATAGAGCATCTAACGAAAAAGATGAAGCATCTTTTGTAACAAGTGAAATTAAAACTCTTATGAAAGATAATCCATTATCTGAAATAGCTGTACTATATAGAACTAATGCTCAGTCTAGAAATATGGAAGAAGCACTTCTTAAAGAAAACATTCCTTATAAAGTAATAGGAAGTATGTATTTCTATAAAAGAAAAGAAATTAAAGATTTACTTTCATATTTAAATGTAATTTATAATTCAAGTGATGATATAAGTTTACTTAGAGTTATTAATGTTCCTAAAAGAGGTATAGGAGATAAAACAATAGAAAATCTTACTATTAAAGCAAATAAAAATCATACAAGTTTATATGATGCAATTGATAGTGGAAAAGAATTAGAATTTAAAAATATTATAGAAGATATTAAATCTAAACAAGATAATATGTCTTTAACAGAACTCGTTGATTATATACTTACAGTTACTGGAATAAGATTTGAATTAGAATCAGATGAATCTATAGATTCGGAAATAAGACTTGAAAACTTAGAAGAATTTAAATCTATTACTAAAGCCTTTGAAGAAGAAAAAGGAGTAGTATCTCTAGAAGAATTTTTAATGGAAATATCTCTAGTATCAGATGTAGAAGAACATAAAAATAATAATGATGTAGTAACCTTAATGACTATTCATAGCGCAAAAGGACTAGAATTTGATAATGTATTTATTATAGGACTAGAAGAAGGATTATTCCCACATATGAATAGTATGGATGATTTTGATGGTATAGAAGAAGAAAGAAGACTATGTTATGTAGCAGTAACTAGAGCAAGAAAAAGATTATATTTAGTTAATGCTAAAGAAAGAATGATATATGGTCAAACATCTTCTAATGTAGTAAGTAGATTTATAAAAGAAATAGATAAAGACTTACTAGATATTGATGAAGTTGAAACACTTTATAAACCTAAAAAAGTTATTCACAGCAATATTGATACAAATGCTGAATATAATCCAGGTGATAAGGTAATACATGATGTATTTGGAAAAGGAATGATTATTACAGTAGATAAATCGGTAGTAACAATAGCATTCCCTGGGCCATATGGAATTAAGACTTTAATGAAAGGTCATAGTAGTATTAAGAAAATATAAAAGAAGATGTAAATCTTCTTTTATTTATGTTATAATCAAATTAACAAGAAAGGTCGTAAAGTATATGGTAACAGAAAAACAAACATTTATTGAGTGGCTTGATGAAACAATTGCCGAGCCATTTAAAAACTGGATAGTGGCAAATTATACTAATCCATTCTTATGGCTTGGATTATTCTTATTAGGACTTGCTATTTTTGGTATTACATATAATGCTTTACATAAGGATTAATATGAAGAAAGTAAGAAAATTAGTTATACCAGTTGCTGGTATGGGAACACGTTTTTTACCAGTAACAAAAAGTGTACCTAAAGAAATGCTCCCAATAGTAGATATTCCTACAATTCAGTTACAACTTGAAGAAGCAAAAAATGCAGGAATAGAAGAAGTATTATTTATAACAAGTGGTACTAAAAATAGTATAGTAAGTCATTTTGATATTGATTATGAACTTGAAGATAAGTTAGAAAAATCAGGAAAAACAAAACAACTTGAAATGGTAAGAAAATTACCTAAAATGATGAAAGTATATTCTATTAGACAAGGGCAACCTCTAGGTAGTGGTCATGCTGTAGGACTAGCAAAAGAGTGGGTAGGAGACGAACCATTTGCAGTAATGTACGGTGATGATCTTATTAAAGGTGGATGTGCTTTAAAAGAATTAATAGAAGTATATGAAAAATATGATGCTAACGTTGTAGGTGTACAAGAAGTACCACATGAAATGACATATAAATATGGTATTGTATCTTTAAAAGATAAAGATACTTTAGAAATGTCTGGTTTAGTAGAAAAACCAAAAGTAGAAGATGCACCTAGTGATTTAGCAGGACTAGGAAGATACATCTTAAAACCAGAAATCTTTAATGAGTTAGAAAACCTTAAAGCAGGTAAAAATGGGGAATACCAACTTACTGATGCAATGGGAAATCTAATGAAGAAAGATAAGTTCTATGCTTGTAAATTTAAAGGCACATATTATGATATTGGAAATCAACTAGGATATATCAAAGCTAATATTATGTATGCTTTAGATAGAGAAGAATATAAAGATGAATTAATAGAATTTATGAAAGGGATAGAGAAATAACTCTATCTTTTTATAAAAGGTGAAATATGAATATAGAAGATGATTTTAGTTTAGAAGAATCTGAAAAAAGATTTTTAAAAAAACAAAGTAATGGAATGCTTCTTTCTGAAAATCATATTAATATTTTAAATAAATATGATATAGATTATTTAAAATGTTCTAGTATTAATGATTTACTTTATCAAATAGATGAAGTTTTAAATGAAGGCGAATATGATGAAGTTGATGACCTAGAATGGGTATCTATTGATTTAGCAGAAAGAAACTATTATCAAAATACAAACAAATAGCGGATTAATAATCCTCTTTTTTGCTTGTACTTTGATTGACCAAAATTGCAGTTTAAACTATAATAATGATATAAGGTAGGAGTATGTACATGAAGAAAATATTAAAGTCTAGATTAGTATGTTATTTTCTTGGAATCCTTACAATGATAGGTGTAGGAAGTGTTTTTGCATACTCTTATATAGCAGGTGAAATAGGTTTTACACCCACTTCTGGAGACTGGGATGTTGAAAATGTTCAGGAAGCTCTTGATAACTTCCGTGATATAGCAGGAACATGTATTTTTACATGCCCTTATGCACCTGGTTCTACAGTATATGAATCAGGTACATCTGGAATAAGTGTTAAATTTGTACCACTATGTAATGGTACTTATCAGTTTGAAGTATGGGGAGCTTCTGGTGGATATGGTTATTCATCTACTTATAGAGGTGGATACGGAGCATATGCTAGAGGTGTTGCAACACTTCAAGCAAATGATCCAATATATATTACTATAGGTGGAGTAGGAAAAAATGGTACTTCTAAAACTGCAGATTATGCAGGAGGATATAATGGTGGTGGTAATTCTTATCACTGGGGTAATAATAATACCTATAGTGCATCAGGTGGAGGTGGAGGATATTACTTTACTACAACTGAAAATGCAGTTGGTGGTTCTGGAGGAGGAATCTCCGGAGTAAATGGTAATGTAAACCCATCCGCTCAGTATAGACGAGGACTTGGTGGAACACAAACAGCTGCCGGTAGCTTCGATGGTACTGGTCGTAGAGAAGCTAATGCTGGTGGTTTTGGTTATGGTGGAGACTCGAGTGCAACTGTTTCTGGATCTGGTGGAGGATCTGGTGGAGGAGCAGGATTCTTTGGTGGTGGAGGTTCTTCCGTAGCCGGAGCCGGAGGAGGTTCTAGTTATATTGCAAGTTCACTTCTTATTCCTAACAATAGTAATCAAATAAGAAATGTAATGTACTGCTATCAATGTACTGAAAGTAGTAATTTATATACCTATACTGTATCAACTTATGGTACTACAACTCATGAAGGCGAAAGAAATTCAGAATGTTCAAGTGGATATAGTACATCACCACTTAGTGGATGTGCTAAATCAGGTAGTGGATACGCCATTATAAAATATATAGGAGAATAGAAAGGATACGTATGAAAACACACTTAAAGAATTTATTTTTTATAGTGATTGGATTAATCTTGGGGATATCTCTAAGTGTTTTGCATACTCTTATTTAGCAGAACAAATAGGATTTACTCCTTCGGCAGAAGACTGGGATGTAGATAATGTTCAAGATGCTTTAGATAGTTTTAGAGATATAGCAAGCCATTGTCCTTTTGGTTGTGAATATGTTGTAGGAGAACCTGCAATTGAATTACAATATAGAGGTGTAGAGGATGTCGTTAATATAAAATGTCCTGGAAAATTCAAAATAGAAGTATGGGGAGCTTCTGGGAATATTGTAGACGCTACTTATGCACATTCCGGTTATGGAGGTTATTCCGTCGGAATTATGTCTTTTAATGAAGGAGATACTTTATATATAAATGTTGGTGGAACCGGCGCTTCTTCAACATATGGTTCTGCATCAGGTGGATATAATGGTGGAGGAAGCGGAAAGGATTATAGAGATGGAAGAGGAACCGGAGGTGGCGGAGGTGCTACACATATTGCTAAAGTAACTGGTGAACTTAGATATCTTGAATCATTCAAGGGAGAATTAAATAATGCATCTGGAACTTATATATCTGACAAGATAATAATTGTCGCTGGGGGTGGTGGCGGAGTTGGTAATTTTACAGGACTTCATACAGCAAATCTTGTTGCGGGTTCCGGTGGTGGAAGTGTTGGTGTTACAGGAGTTAGTCCAGGAACTGGTAAAACTTACTATGGAACAGGTGGAACACAATTAGCTGCAGGAACTGCTGAAAGAACAGATTCAGTATACCAGGGGACAGACGGGAGTTTTGGATTTGGTGGAGATTGCACTGGAGCTGCCGAAGGAAACTGTTCTGGAGGAGGCGGAGGATTTTTTGGAGGAGGCTCCAATTCAAATTACTCTGGAGCAGCCGGTGGTGGCTCTGGTTATATAGGAAACATTTCTTTAAGTGAAAAAGCGATGTACTGTTATAATTGCACTGAAAGTGATACTGCTGATTCATATACTGTTTCAACTTATGGAACAACAACTCATGAAAATGAAAGAAATCCGTTATGTGTAAATGGCTATTCGTTTGATCCTATTAGTAAATGCGCTAAAGCAGGAAACGGATATGTTAGAATAACTTATTTAGGAAGTTAATAGAAAGGGTAAGTATGAAAAAACACTTAAAGAATATATCTTTTATAGTGATTGGATTAATCTTGGGGATATCTCTAAGTGTTTTTGCATATTCAGTATTTGCTGAAGAGGTTGGATATACTCCTGTTGATACTGAGTGGAATGTAGAAAATTCTAAAGAAGCAATAGATGATTTACATGGAACATGTGATTATTGCAAGAATCGTTTCTTAGGAATTACGTGGGATTTTACTTTTGAAGGAAAAGAAAGACAATTTAATGTTCCTTTAAAAGGAATATATAAATTAGAAGCATGGGGAGCACAAGGTGGAAGCTATGATACTACTATTTATGGTGGATATGGTGGATATTCAGTTGGTGAAATACTTCTAAATGAAAATGATACTCTTTATATAAATGTTGGTGGGAAAGGTTCGACTACATATCATAATGAAACAATTCTAAACGGTGGTTATAATGGTGGTGGGTCTGCTAAATCAATCGGTGATGCTGATGTATATGTTGGTTCAGGTGGCGGAGCTACACACATAGCCAAGGCATCAGGTTTACTATCAACTTTAGTGACAAATCAAAGCGATATTTTGATAGTTGCAGGTGGTGGCGGAGGAGCTAACAAGTTTGTCTCGGATTATTATGGTCATGGTGGAAATGGAGGAGGAGTCTCTGGTGAAAAGCCTACTTTAACTAATGTATCTGGCTATACTTATCCAATTGGCACAGCTAATGGAGGAACCCAAAATGCTGGTGGTAGTTACATGACTACTTGTTCTGGAAGTGCCTGTTATAATACACAAGCCGGTAGTTTTGGCCAAGGTGGCAATGCCATTAATGTAAGAACATCAGGTGGAGGCGGAGGCTACTATGGAGGCTCTAGTGGAGCAAGATCTGGTGGAGCAGGTGGTTCTGGATATATAGCAGCCCTTAATCAAAAATCAATTGATATTGATGAAAAACATATGACTTGTTATAAATGTACAACTTCTAATAATGCAATAGATCGAACAAGAACAACTGATAATGTATCAGAAGATGCTGAGAGCGATTATGCAAAAATGGGGAATGGTTACGCTAAGATAACTTTAGTAATGGTAAGCCAGTAAACTTTTTATAAAGTAATATACTTATGAAAAGTAGTTTTAAATATTATATAAAATGAAGGAGAAAAAAACTTTTTCTCCTTTTTAGTATGGAAAAAAAGTTACTTTTAAGATATACTAATATATAGTAGGAGGGTAGGCTATATGAGTATTAGTAAAAAAGAAATTAAAAAGATGGATGCATATTTTAGAGCACTTAATTATTTGTCAGTAGCACAACTATATTTACTAGATAATCCACTTCTTAGAAGAAAACTAGAAATATCCGATATTAAACCTAATGTTGTAGGACACTGGGGTACTGCTCCTGGACAAAACTTTATTTATATGCATTTAAATAGAATTATAAAAGAATATGATTTAAATATGATATATGTATCTGGACCTGGACATGGTGGACAGGCTATGGTAGCAAATAATTATTTAGAAGGAGTATATTCTAAGTTTTATCCAGAAATAACTGAGGATGAAGCTGGACTTAGAAAACTATGTAAACAATTTAGTTTTCCTGGTGGAATATCTTCTCACGTTGCACCAGAAACTCCTGGTTCTATTCATGAAGGTGGAGAACTAGGTTATAGCTTAGCTCATGCTGCAGGAGCTGCACTTGATAATAAAGATTTAATTGTAGCTTGTGTAGTAGGTGATGGAGAAGCTGAAACTGGACCACTTGCAACATCTTGGAATATAAATAAATTCTTAAATAAGAAAAAAGATGGAACTGTACTTCCTATTCTTCATAGAAATGGATATAAAATAGCGAATCCAACTGTATTTGGAAGAATGAGTGAAACTGAGCTTATTGCATTCTTTAATGGATATGGATGGAAACCATATTTTGTTACTGAATCAGATACTATGAAAGCTCATGAAAAAATGGCTAGAGTACTTGATAATGTAGTAAGTGATATCTTTAAAATTAAGAAAACTGGTAAAGGTATGTATCCAGTGGTAATCTTAACTACTCCTAAAGGATGGACTGGTCCAAAATTTGTAAATGGTAAGAAAATGGAAGGTACTTTTAGAGCACATCAAGTACCAATTACTATTTCTAAAAATGATATGAGTAATTTAGAAGTAATTGAAAGATGGCTTAGAAGTTATCATCCAGAAGAACTATTTGATGAAAAGGGTAGACTTAATAAAGAATTAAAAGAATTATGTCCTACTTTATCAAAATGTATGGGATATAATAAAATTGCTAATGGAGGATTACTTCTTAAAGAGTTAAAGACTCCTGACTGGGAAGACTACTGTATTAATATAAATAAACCTGGTGAAATTATAGACCAAGATACTATGGAACTAGGTAATTATATAAGAGATTTATTTGTATTAAATAAAGATAATAAAAACTTTAGAATATTTGGACCTGATGAAGCTTTATCTAATAGATTTAATCATATATTTGAAAAAGAAAGTAGAACTTGGAATTATAAAACACTTAAAACAGATGAGTTCTTATCTGAAGATGGTAGAGTAATGGATTCTTATCTATCAGAACACTTATGTGAAGGTATGCTAGAAGGATACTTACTAACTGGTAGACACGGATTTATTCATAGTTATGAAGCATTTGTAAGAATAATAGATTCTATGGCAAGTCAACATGCTAAATGGTTAAAGGTATGTAATTCAATATCTTGGAGAGCTCCAATAGCATCACTTAACTTCATGCTAGTATCACATGTATTCCAACAAGATCATAATGGATATACACATCAAGATCCTGGATTCTTAAATCATTTAGTTACTAAAAAAGCTGATGTAGTAAGAATGTATTTACCTCCAGATACTAACTGTTTACTTTCATGTTTTGATCACTGTATCAAATCTAAAAACTATATTAATGTTATAGTAGCAAGTAAACATCCAAGACCACAGTGGCTTACTAAAGAGCAAGCTAGAAAACACTGTGCTAAAGGAGCAGGTGTTTGGGAATTTGCTAGTAATGATAAAGATGGTGTAGATGTAGTAATGGCGTGCTGCGGAGAAACTCCAACTTTAGAAACTTTAGCAGCCGTAGAACTTTTAAGAGCAAATATTCCTGGAATTAGAATTAGAGTTGTTAATGTAGTAGACTTAATGAAACTTGAACCAAATTATGTTCATCCACATGGAATGAGTGATGATGAATATGATAAGTTATTTACTACTGATAAACCTATTATCTTTAACTTCCATGGATATCCTTCTTTAATACATCAATTAACATATAAACGTACTAACCGTAACTTACATGTTCACGGTTATAAAGAAGAAGGAACTATTACTACAACATTTGATATAAGAGTACAAAATGAAATAGATAGATTTAGCTTAGTAAAAGCTGTTATTAAAGAAATACCTGAATATAAAGAAAAATATTCTAATATAATTAATTGGTGTGATGATATGTTAAGTTATCATAAAGCCTATATCCATGAATATGGAGAGGACATGCCAATAGTTAAAAACTGGAAATGGCAAGGATAAAACATAGGAAACTATGTTTTATTTTTGTTTTGTGGTATAATATGGTCTCGTATATGTTTGAGGTGAAAATATGAAAATTTGTTTAGTTCATGAGGAATACCCTGATGAGACGAATTTTGGTGGTATAGCAACTTATCAAAAATATTTAGCAGAGAACTTAGTAAAAAAAGGTCATGAAGTTACAGTTATCTGTAGAGGTCTTAAAGAATATAGTGATAAAGTTATAAATAAAGTAAGAGTAATACGTATTTATAATGAAGAAACTGAAGATATTTATAATAATTATTATAAATATAGAGAACTAGTTTCCGATAAACTATTAGAGCTTCAAAATCATAATGAAATAGAAATAATTGAAGTTCCAGACTGGGGAGCAGAAACCGTTCTATTTGAAAAATATCGTAAGATACCACTAGTAGTAAGACTTCATACTCCTTTAGTTATTTGGAGTGAATATAATAAGTCTAAACTAGATGATAGTATTCATAAAACTATGCTTAAATGGGAAAAGAAAATGATTGAAAGTGCTGATAAAGTAGTATCATGTACGGAGATTTTAAAAAATCTTGTAATAGATAAGATGAATCTAACTAGAACTGATATAGATGTAATACCTAATCCATCTAATGTAGATTACTTTATTTCTAAAAAAGATATAAAGAAGTTAAAATCAAAGACTATTTTATATTGTGGTAGTATAGAACAAAGAAAAGGAGTAATCCTTCTTGCTGAGGCTATTCCTACTATTATAGAAAAACTAGGTAATGTTAAATTCTTATTTGTCGGAAAAGATACTACTAGAAATGATAAAAATATATCTACAGTAGAATATATAAAAGAAATAGTACCTAAGAAATATCATAAGAATTTAGAATTTAAAGGACAACTTTTAAATAGTGATCTTGTTAAAATATATAATAGTTCTGCTATAGGAGTATATCCATCTTTATTTGATAACTTTCCTTATGTAGTACTAGAAAGTATGGCTTGTTCTCTACCATTTGTTGGAAGTATTAATAGTGGTATGAAAGAAATGACCGCTAACTCTAAATACTTATATGATGCTAAAACAAGTGAAGATTTAGCAAACAAAGTAATAGAACTATATAATAATAAAGAAGATAGAGAAGCTTTATCTAAAGAGCTAAGAGAAAGAGTAATAAGTGAATATAGCTCTGATATAGTAACTGATAAGTTTATTAAGATGTATAAGAATGCTATAAATAACTATAACTCTACAATGATAAAATCTGTTTTTAGAGATGATATTAAAGAAGAAATAACTGATTTAAAACGTATAGAAGGTGGTATAGCTAATATAGTATATTTAGTAACAACACCTAAAAATAAATATGTAGCTAAAATATATCGTAAATGTATTGATAGAAAAGCAACTGAAGAATTTATAAAAGTATGTAATAAAAATAATATAAGTGTACTTAATTCTATAAATAGTACTTTCTATGAAATAGGTAATTCATGTTTATGTATTTATGAATATATAGAAGGTAAACATATTAAAAAACTTACTAATCCTCAAATAGAAAGTATTATGGACTTTATAAAGATAGATAAAACTACAAATATTAAATGTAATACACTTCTTGATAAAGTTAATTTCTATTACGATGAACTAAGAAATATGGAAACTAAAAAAGTAGATCGTAATATAATAGATGAACTTTTAAGAAGATATATGAAATTACAAAACTATAGTATATTCTATGATAATGAAATAATACACGGAGATTTAACACCTACAAATATTATTTGGAATGATAAAGGTTTTACAATTATAGATTTAGATGAAGCTACTATCTTTACTAAGTTATATGACTTAGTAGTATTTGCTATTAAATTTAGTAAAACTGGTAAAGATATAGATATTAAACTTGCTAAAAAGATATTAAAACCTTTTGATAAATATACTAAGATAGATATTATTAATATATGGAATTTCTATATATTAAAAGTACTTATGGAAAAGATTTATCTATATGAAATAGGTAAAATAGATTTATTAGATGAAGTACAAAAACAAGATAACTGGGAAGACTGGTATTCTATTTTAAATAATGGAGTAATAGAAGATATCTTAAATAAATAATTATGATATAATTAATATAGGTGATGATATGAAAAAAAGAGATCTTGTTTGTATAGTAGTTAACTTATCGGTAACTATATTATTTACTATACTTTATGTATTTGGAGGATTTAGTAGTAATGTAGCAAACTTTTTTGAAAAAGTAATATATTTTTCATTATTTACTATGTATATACTAAGTTCATTCATAGTATATGAAAGAATGAAAGGAAATGAAAAACATTTAAGTTTACTTAACAGAGTTCTAATAGTATATACATTATCGGCTTTTTTATATATACTTTCATTCTTAGTAAGAAATAGTGTAGCACTATTTATATTTACTGGAGTATTCCTTGCTATATTATTTATGTCTATGGTAACTTATACAGCAGTAATATTTAAATTAATTGAGAAGAAAGAAAGAAAAGTTCTTACAAAATTAGTAACAATATTATCAGCAGTATTCTTACTTTCATTAGGACTAAGATTTTTAATTAAAACTACTATAGAAGGAAATGTATATGCTGTTACAATATCACTTACACAAGTAATATGTGTTTCAGCACTTATTGGTCTTTTAATAATATTCTTTACATATATTATTAGGAAATTAATCCTATTTAAATAAAAGCGTAATGCTTTTTTTTAATGCTTAAAAATGGTATAATTTTACTAGGTGATAACATGCAAGATGTAAGTAAGAAAATGGATGAATTAATAGAGATAATTAATAAAGCTTGTTATGAGTATTATGTACTAGATAATCCTACTATAACAGACCAAGAATATGATGATGCTTATAAACAATTATTATCTTTAGAAGAAAAATATCCACAGTATAAAAGAATAGATTCTCCTACTAATAGAGTAGGCGGAGAAGCTATATCAAAATTTGATAAAGTAACTCATAAAACACCAATGCTATCATTTGATGATATCTTTAATGAAGATGAGATAGTAAGTTTTGATGAAAGAGTAAGAAAAACAGTAAATAATCCTATATATACAGTAGAACCTAAAATGGATGGTTTATCAGGTTCTTTAGTATATGAAAATGGAGTATTAGTTAGAGCAGCAACACGTGGTGATGGAGTAACAGGTGAAGATATAACACTTAATGTTAAAACTATTAAATCAGTACCACTTAAACTAACTAAACCAATTAATATAGAAGTACGCGGAGAAATCTATATGAGTAAACGTGCTTTTAATAAAGCAAATGAAGAAAGAATTAAAAATGGTGAAAATACATTTGCTAATCCAAGAAATGCTGCAGCAGGATCAGTAAGACAACTTGATAGTAAGATTACTGCTAAAAGAGAACTAGATTATATGGCATACTTTATACCTAATCCAGAAGATTTTGGTATAAAGACTCAGGAAGAATCACTAGCTTTCTTAAAAGAACTAGGTTTCTTAACAAATTATAAATTAAATAAACTAGCTCATAACGCTACTGAAATAATAGCTTGTATAAATGAACTTGGTAGTGTTAGAGATGAACTTCCATTTGAAATAGATGGAGCAGTTTTAAAAGTAAATAATTTAAAAGATGAAGAAAAACTAGGATATACATCTAGAGTACCTAAATGGGGTATAGCATATAAATTTCCTGCTAAAGAAGTACTTACTACTTTAAAAGAAATAAAGTTTACAGTAGGTAGAACAGGAAAAATTACTCCTAATGCAATATTTGATCCAGTACATGTAGCAGGATCTTTAATATCTAAAGCAACTCTACATAATGAAGACTACTGTATTCAAAAAGATGTAAGAGTAGGAGATGTAGTATCTATTAGAAAAGCAGGAGATGTAATTCCTGAAGTAGTAGAAGTAAAACTAGATAGAAGAAAAGAAGGCAGTATTCCTTTTACTATGATAGATACTTGTCCTATATGTAAGTCTAAATTAGTAAAGAAAGATTCACATCATTTTTGCACTAATATTCACTGTCCAGCAAGACATATAGAAGGACTTATCTATTTTGCATCAAGAGATGCTATGAATATAGATGGACTTGGTGATGAAATAATAGAAGACTTCTATAATATGGGATATTTAAAAGATATATCTAACTTCTATGATTTATATAAATATCATGATGAATTAAAAGAGTTAGAAGGCTTTGGAGAAAAAAGTATATCTAACTTAATAGATGGTATTAATAAAAGTAAAGAAAACTCTCTAGAAAGATTATTATGTGCTCTTGGTATAAAAAATGTAGGTAAAAGAACTGCTAAGATGCTAGCTAAAAGATATAAATCACTTGATAATCTAATAAATGCGTCATATGAAGAACTTGTAGATATAAAAGATATTGGTGAAACAATAGCTGTATCTATAAGAAACTACTTTGAAGATGAAAAGAATATAGAAGTAATTAATAAATTAAAAGAGCATGGTGTAAATACAAATTATTTAGGAGAAGAAATAAAAGAAAACGAAAACTTCTTATCCAAGACATTTGTACTTACCGGAAGCTTAACTAATATTACAAGAGATGAAGCAAGAGATAAAATTGAATCCCTAGGAGGAATTACTACTAATAGTGTTAGTAAGAAAACTGATGTCTTAATAGTAGGAGACTCTCCAGGAAGTAAATATGATAAAGCTAAAGAACTAGGTATTACCATTTGGACAGAAGAAGAGTTCTTAGATAAGTTGAGGTAGTTATGGAAAGATTTAAATCAGTAATATGTGTTGATACATTATTTATAAAAGATAATAAAGTACTTCTAATGGAAAGAATAAATACTGGAAATGATGATGGATACTTTGAACTTCCAGGCGGTCATTTAGAAGAAAATGAAGATTTATTTGATGCAATGATAAGAGAAGCTAAAGAAGAATTACTTATAGATTTAAGTAGAGATGATTTAGAAATAGTACATGTAATGCATCATTATACTGGTTTACTATTAAATGTTATCTTTAAATGTAATAAAGATATTAATCCTTCTATAGGTGAACCAAATAAGTGTTCTAAACTTATTTGGAGTGATATAAATGATTTACCTATAAATACTACTGATAAAGTAAAGAAAATAATTAGTAATATTAATAATGATAAGTATTATGATTATATGTAAAGAAAGATTTTTATCTTTCTTTTTTAGTATTCTATGATATAATAGAAAGCAAGTTAGCAAAAATATGCAAAGATAGGAGAGATAATATGGCAATGCCAGATTTACATTGTTTTGATGGAGGACTTAGTCCAAATGAATATGTTGCAAAGAAATTCGATGAATGTATTAAATTAATTGAGTATATAAATACTATTTATGATTTAGAGTATGCTTCTAATGATAATGTTAAATTTGCAGCAGCATTAGATTTTGAATCTATAATTAATTGCTTGGATTTAGAAAATGGCGTAGGTAGTGATGAAAAAGTATTTGATAAAGATGAAAGTTTCATATCTTGTAGAGTAGATAAACTTATAACTATACTAAAGAAGAAAATTGATGCTATTAGATATGCTTCTGATTTTGTTTTTCCTGAAATGGACTGCGGAGTTAGTGAACTTGAAAATGAATATAAGGAACTATTAGGAATTCCTGATTTTTATTTTGATTTAGTACATCATTTAGAAGCACTTGATGCTATGGAAACATATGGAAAGAAAATATTTTATTCAGATATGCCTGTAAGTCTTGCTGCTAATTTTTTATATAATGTTATTGAAAATGGGGATTGTTGGCTTTCAGATTTAGAAAATCCTGATAAAAGATTTAATAAAGAAGGATTTAAAAATTATGCTTATAGATTAAGATGTTATTTTGATAATAATAAAGACGTTAAAAAAGATATTTTTAATCTTGCTCAATTTTCGGATATAAGCGATCTTAAAGAATTAGGATTTGTTATATTTGATGAACCAGAATATCTAGGAGAATTACTTGAAAAGAATAATTTTGTATTTGATTCAAAATTAAGTAAACATGTATCTACTATTATTAATGGTGAAAAGTTTAAAGAATTATCGCCTGAAGAGAAAACACAATTATATGGAAATCTTTTGGATAATTTAAGTCAAAAAAGTGGAGTAAATGAAAGCCTAACTAGTTGTGGTGATTTCCCTGATATTGATTTAAAATATGTTTTAGATATTTTAGAGGATTATATATATGAAGGGATTCCTTCTCCAGAAAAATTTGCACATATCATTTATGTAGCAATTAATAAATGTAAAGATGTAGAAGAATTAAAAAATCTTCTTGGTTTAATAAGTGATGCTATAAATTCATTAAATTATGATAAGAAAGATGCTGCTGAAAAGAAGCATGTTCTTACATTTGCAGCTGGAATGTTAAATGATATGATAAAAGACAAAAGTAGACAATAATAAGTCTACTTTTTTATTTGTTAGTATGGTATACTTTATAATAGAAAGTAGGGATCATATGAAAGATATATTAATGATTATGGATGAGTGGGAAGGCTTTAAAGGCTCTAAGTGGAGAAAAGGTATAAATGTAGAGGATTTTATTAAAACTAATTACACTGAATATACAGGAGATGATAGTTTTTTAAGTGGACCAACTAAAAAAACTACAAAGATATGGGAAAAGTGTGAGTCCCTTCTTAAAAAAGAACTTGAAAAAGGAGTACTTGATGTAGAAACTGAGATAGTATCAGGTATCAATAATTTTAAACCAGGATATATTTCTAGTGATGATGATGTAATAGTAGGACTTCAAACAGATGCGCCTCTTAAAAGAATAGTAAATCCTTTTGGTGGAATGCGTATGGTTAATTCATCGCTTGAAAGTTATGGATATAAACTTGGTAAAACAATAGAAGAAAACTTTAGTAAATATCGTAAAACTCATAATGAAGGAGTATTTGATGCTTATACTACTGATATAAAGAAAGCAAGACATGTAGGACTTTTAACAGGTCTTCCAGATGCATACGGTAGAGGAAGAATAATAGGAGATTATAGAAGAATTGCTTTATATGGTATTGACTATTTAATAGAAGATAAAGAAGAAGATTTACTTCTTTTAGAAAAGAAAGAAATAGATGAATATAACATAAGACTTCGTGAAGAAGTAAGTATGCAAATAAAAGCTTTAAAAGAAATAAAAGAAATGGCTAAATCTTATGGATTTGATATTTCTTTCCCAGCTAGTAATGCTAAAGAAGCAGTACAGTGGACTTATTTTGGATACTTAGCAGCAATTAAAGAGAATAATGGAGCTGCCATGAGTCTTGGTAGAACTTCTACATTTTTAGATATCTATTTTGAAAGAGATATAAATAATGGAGTTCTTACTGAAGAAGAATCTCAGGAAATAGTAGATAACTTTATTATTAAGTTAAGACTAGCTAGACACCTTAGAACTCCAGAATATAATGAACTTTTTGCTGGAGATCCAACATGGGTTACTGAGTCTATTGGTGGTATGCTTGATGATAATAAATCACTTGTTACTAAAACAAGTTTTAGATATTTACATACACTTACTAATTTAGGTTCTGCGCCAGAACCTAATATGACAGTACTTTGGAGTACAGGACTTCCTTTAAACTTTAAAAAGTACTGCGCTAAAATGTCTATCTTAACTGATTCAATTCAGTATGAAAATGATGATATTATGAGACCTATACATGGCTCTGATTACGCAATTGCTTGCTGCGTTTCAGCAATGACACTTGGTAAACAAATGCAGTTCTTTGGTGCAAGATGTAATCTTGCTAAAGCACTTCTATACTCTATAAATGGAGGAGTAGATGAAGTAAAAGGAGACCTAGTTGTAGAAGGTTTCGATAAGATGTATGATGAATACTTAGATTATGATAAAGTTATGAAAGCATATGATAAGATGCTTGATAAAGTAGCAAAAACTTACGTTGATGCTATGAATATAATACATTTTATGCATGATAAATATGCCTATGAAGCAGGACAACTTGCACTTCATGATACTGATCCAGAAAAACTTATGGCCTTTGGTATAGCAGGTTTTTCAGTAGCAGTAGACTCTTTATCAGCAATTAAATATGCTAAAGTAAAACCTATTCGTGATAAAGATGGTATTGCTATAGATTTTGAAATTGAAGGAGATTATCCTAAATATGGTAATGATGATGATAGAGTAGATGAAATAGGTGTAAAACTTGCTAAAACATTCTATAAAAAATTAGCATCTCATAAATTATATAAGAATGCTAAACATACACTATCTATTCTTACTATTACATCAAATGTAGTATATGGTAAGAAAACAGGATCTACTCCAGATGGAAGAAAAGCAGGAGAACCATTTGCACCAGGTGCAAACCCAATGCATGGTAGAGATGAAAATGGAGCACTAGCTTCACTTAACTCAGTAGCAAAAATACCATATAAAGATTGCTGCGAAGATGGTATATCAAATACATTCTCTATTATTCCTTCAGCATTAGGACACTCTGATGAAGAAAGAATTAATAATCTAGCAGGAATACTTGATGGATACTTCTCTCAAGGAGCACATCATTTAAATGTAAATGTACTTAATAGAGAAATGCTTATAGATGCTATGAATCATCCTGAAAAATATCCAACACTTACAATAAGAGTATCTGGATATGCTGTAAGATTTAATAGATTAACTAAAGAACAACAAAAAGAAGTTATTTCAAGAACATTCCACGGTAAGATGTAATGATAGGATATATAGATTCTGTTGAAACAATGGGTCTAGTCGATGGACCTGGTATAAGATTTGTTACATTCTTAAAAGGATGTAAATTAAGATGTTTATTCTGCCATAATCCAGAAACATGGACTAAAGATGGTGCACTTGAAATAACTAGTGAAGAACTACTTAAAAAAATACATAAGTATCATGCTTATTATACTGATGGAGGAGTTACCTTCTCGGGAGGAGAACCACTTCTTCAGCCAGACTTTCTTATAGATATATTAAAAAAATGTAAGATGATTAATTTACATACTGCTATTGATACAGCAGGAGTAGGTATAGGTAAATATGAAGAAATACTTAAGTATACTGATTTAGTAATACTTGATGTAAAAGCCTATACTGAAGATAAATATAAATATATAACAGGTGTAAATGCTGATATGTCTGAATTTAATAAGTTTTTAGACGTATGTCAAAAACTAGATAAGAAGTTATGGATAAGACAAGTAATAGTACCTGGTATAAATGATACTGAAGAATATATATTAGGACTTAAAGAATATTTAAAAAATATTAAGAATATTGAAAGAGTAGAACTTCTTCCATATCATACAATGGGAGTACCTAAATATCATAAACTTGGTATACCTTATAAATTAGAAGGTGTACCTGATATGGATATAAATAGATGTAAAGAATTAGAAAGAATTCTTAATAGATAATACTTGACAAATATAACCTTTAAAAGTAGAATTATAGACATAAAGCAATGACTGGGACATAATTATTATGATACTTTTAAAGAGAGTAGATGGCTGGTGTAAATCTATAAAGTTAGTAATGATTCCTACCCATGAGTGGAATGTAAACATTCCCGGCGATGAGTCGTTATCAAATTAAGTTAAATAGAGGATGGCACCGCCTTATAGGCTCCTTTGCTGTTCTCTTTTTTTATTTTTATAGGAGGTAATAATATGGAAAATAATAAAAGTATAACTAAAAGAGATGTTGACTTTGCAAAATGGTATACAGATGTAGTAAGAGCTGCTCATTTAGCAGATTATTCTAGTGTAAAAGGATGTATGGTTATTGAACCAAATGGATATGCTATTTGGGAAAAGATGCAAGAAATACTTGATAAGAAGTTTAAAGAACTTGGACATGTTAATGTAGCAATGCCAGTTTTTATACCAGAAAACTTACTAAAAAAAGAAGGAGAGTTAGTACAAGGATTTGCTCCAGAAGTAGCATGGATTACTAAAGGAGGATCTAAAGACCTTGAAGAAAGACTAGCATTTCGTCCAACAAGTGAAACTTTATTCTGTGACTATTACAAAGATCATATTGCTTCATATAGAGATTTACCTAAATTATATAATCAGTGGTGTAATGTAGTAAGATGGGAAAAAGAAACTAGACCATTCTTAAGATCAAGAGAGTTCTGGTGGCAAGAAGGTCATACTATTCATGAAACTGAAGAAGAAGCTATTAAAGAAACACATCAAATGATGGATGTATATAGATGGTTCCATCATGAAATACTTGCTATACCTACAATTAATGGTGTTAAAACTGAAAAAGAAAAATTTGCCGGAGCAGAATTTACTTTAACAAACGAAGCACTTATGTATAATGGTGTAGCACTTCAAGCAGGAACTAGTCATTATTTTGGACAAAAGTTTGCTAAGGCATATGATGTTAAATTCTTAAATAGAGAAAATAAACTTGAATATGTATATCAAACTTCTTGGGGAACTACTACTCGTATGATAGGTGGACTTATAATGGTACACTCAGATGATAAAGGATTAGTTTTACCACCAAGAATTGCTCCAAAACAAGTCGTAATTATTCCAATTAAAGATACTGAAGAAGTAACTACTTTATCAAATGAAATATGTACTAGATTAAATGAAAATGGTATTGTTACATATATTGATAATACTGAGAAGAGTGCTGGATTTAAATTTGCAGAAGCAGAAGTAAATGGTATTCCAGTAAGAATAGAAATAGGACCTAGAGATTTAGAACAAAATAAAATTACTTTTGTAAGAAGAGATACATCTGAAAAGTATACAGTAGATAAAGATATAGACGTTGTAAACTATGTATCTAATTTACTTGAAACTATTCAAAATGATATGTATACAAGAGCAGTAGAAAGAAGAGATAAACTTACATTTACTGCTAAGACTTATGAAGAAATGAGAGATATTCTAAATACTCAACCAGGATTTATACATGCTGATTGGTGTGGAGACCAGGATTGTGAATTAAAAGTAAAAGAATTAAAAGGATGTAAATCTAGATGTATTAGCGAAGAACCACTTATTACTGGTAAATGCGTAGTATGTGGTAAAGAAGCTAAACATCATGTTATTTGGGGATTACAATACTAAGACTCGTAAGAGTCTTTTTCTTTGCGTGTAAATGTGTTATAATCTTGTTAGTTAGGAGTTTTTTACATGAAGAAAAAGTTTATTGCATTAGCATTCTTATTACTTGTTTTTGTAGCTAGTATTGTTTATTTAATAAAAATTAATACTAAGTTTGAATCAAGTGTTACAGATGCTGAATCATTTAAAAAAGAATATGAAGTATTAAATGGGGAACTAGTTGGTAATACTGATAAAATATATAGAGAAGTTACTATTGATGAAAATAATACAGTAGTACTTTCTAATTATAGTGATATAGTAAGTAGAATAAATAATAAAGAGACATTTATCGTATACTTTGGATTTGCTAAATGTCCATGGTGTAGAAGTGTTATAGAAGTATTCTTAAATGAAGCTAAAGAAAATAATATAAACGTATATTATGTAGATGTATATTCAAATAGAGATACTTATGAATTAGTAGAGAAAGTTCCTACTAAGAAAAATGATGCTTCTAAAGAATATTATGAATTACTTAAGAAGTTAGATTCACTTTTAAGTGACTATAATTTAACAGATGAAGATGGTAATAAAGTACCAGTAGGTGAAAAAAGAATATATGCACCTAATATGGTAGCAGTAGTAGATGGTAAACCAATGTATCTTACTACTGGAGTAAGTCCTCTTCAAAATGATGCTTATATGGCACTTACTGATGAAATGATTAATTATTCCAAAGAAGAATTTAATAAATTATTTAGTTATTTAGAAGAAACTAAATGTACATCAAAAGGATGCTAATAAGCATCTTTTTTATTGCTTTTTAAAGTAATTTGTTTTATCATTATAATAGGTGAAGGATATGAAAAGAGAGGACAGTATTAAGTTACAAGATTTAAAAATGCATACTAATTTTTCTTATAACATTGCATCTGGAAGAATAACATCTCTTCGTGTCTTTCTAGATAAAAATGGTAATAAGTATAAGAAACAAGTATTAGAAACTTTAGACTATTTAAAATACTTTTTAAATGAAAAATATTCTAAAGTATTAAATCCATATGATAGTAAGTCTAAAACTATTTTAGAAGAATATTTAAATAGATTAGATGAAGATTTATTTAAGTTACTAGGATTACATGTTACTATAGCATCACTTCTTAAAATATATACAAATACTAAATTTGGTAAAAAAGATAAAGAGTTTTGTGAATATATAAAAGATATGAAAGGTGATACTCCATATGACTTTTCTTCTTATTTAGAAGAAATGAAAAATAGTACTAAAAATCTTAGTACTGGATCATATGAATCCTTAGAAGCAGTACTTTCTAAATATATTAGAAGAATGAATAGAGCACTTAATATAAAAGAAAGTCCTATTACTATAGAAGACGGTATAATAAAAAGTGATGATGAATCTTTCTATTTTAAAAATAAAATATTATTTGATTCAGAATCACTATTTGGAAGTTTCTCTAGTATGTTAGAAAGTATTAAAAATTCTATTATAAATTTAGTTAATAATTTAAAAGAATTATATAAGTTTATAAAAGTAAATGATAATACTAAAGATGAATTAGGTACATCTTTTACAGGTATCTCTATAGTAGATGCTATTGAAAGATTAAGATCTAATAAAGTTACATATCAAAAAAGCAGGTTATAAACCTGCTTTTCTTATTCTATAACATTATTACTATAAGTATTATTAGTTCCTGCTTGATTTAATAAAGCAAATCCAACTTTATTATCAGTTATAACATATCCTTTAGCACTACTTCTTAGCGCGATAGTACCATTTACTAATCTATTGTTAGTTATTTGTGTGTTCTGTTCACCAAAACATAGAATTAGATGTTTCCCTAATGTTTCATCTTTTCTAGTTAGTGTGTTATTAATTATTACTACATTTTTACTATTTCCATCAAGGTGAATAAATACATAATCATTGTTTTTATATCCACAATCTTCTAATGTATTATTTCTTGCTGTAACATTTGTGGTATCTTTTAAACGAAGGCCCATGAAACCAGTATGCTTAACAGTATTACCATCTATATCAATATTTGATGATGATTCAATATTTATACCATTTTCAGAACCTGATGTTTTCTTATTTTCAGTATCAATAGTATTATTCTTTATTACTAAATTATTTGATGATTTAATAACCATTCCATAATGAGTATTAATTGCTTTATTATTAGATATTTCACCTTTAGTAACTTTTACTAGTGAAGCAAGACCGCCGCCTTTACCATCTAGTGTATTATTAGTTACTACTAAGTTTGTTACAGTAGCTGAATTATTAAGTACAAATAATCCGTATGATGTACCATTGGCTTTATTACTATCAATAGTAATTGTATCAGTTGCACCTGTTCCACTAAAATAGATGTCATTTGTAACATAACTAAATGTACAGTTACTAATATTAATGTTATTAGAACTTATATCGCGTATTCCAGGTCCCATACTATATTTAAAATATACATTACTTATACCAACTTTGCTTGAATTTCTAACGTCAATAAGTTTTGGTGCATTACTAGAATTATATCCATTTTCAGTAGTAATAACACTGGTGTCACCATTAATTGTTAAACCGGATATTAATACGTTTGATACTTTATATGCTAAAAATACATAACTATTTATTGGGAAACCAGCTTTAACTCTTATAATTGATTCTTCTCCAGCGCCATAGATAAGAGTTTTCTCTGATACTGTTAAGACATCTCCAACTAAATAATCTCCTTCTGGAATATATAGTATTTTACCTTTTTGTGTACTAAGCGCTTTATTTATTGCTGCTGTATCATCATTAGCTCTATCGCCTTTAGCACCAAACTGTTTTACATTCATAGTATTGTTTATAACAAGTTTAGCTTTTAATGATCCGGTTAAACTAATTACTGTCTTATTATCTGCTGTTAGGGAAGAGTCATTTACTATATCATAAATTGCTCCACCGCCATCACCTTTAGAATAGAAACCTTCTGTTTTAACAGTTTTTCCTGCTACTAAAGAGCTTGATTCTTTCATGGCAGCTACATTTTCAAAAGTAGAAGTAGCTTCTTTTTCCTCAGTAAAATTAACTACTGATTTATCTGGTAATATGTCACATACTTTATCTGTTACTAGTGTTACTTTGGTTTCATTTTCTTTTTTATAAACACTATTAGTTCCATCTGTCATACATATTACTATTTTTTTATCTTTAGTAATTACTATAGTAGCGTTTTCTACTTTACCATCATACTCTAGATTCTTTTTAGCATTTGTAAGCTGTTTACCATTTATAATATCGAATCTAATAAGTTCTTTTGTTCTATTTTGAGTAGCATATAATTCTGCTTGCTTAACAAGAACCATTGCATCTGTTTTCATGGTATTTACTTTGGCATTCTTAATAATATTATTTACTTGTGGTACGGCTATTAAGGCAATCATACCAAGAATTAATATTACTGCCATAAGTTCTAGTAGTGTAAAACCTCTTTTATTCATATTATCACCTTATAATGATTATAACATATATAATTGTATTTTACTAAACATACTTTATCATGATATAATTAAGTAGGTGATTTGTATGGAAAGAGTCCAAAAAGTAATAGCAAATAATGGATACTGCTCAAGAAGAAAAGCAGAAGAATTAATTAAACAAGGAAAAGTTAAAGTAAATAATGTTGTTGTAAGAGAACTTGGTACTCAAGTAGATACAAATGATATTATTGAAGTAGAAGGATATGTACTTGAAAAGAAACAAGATAAAGTATATATCTTACTTAATAAACCAAGAGGTGTTGTAACATCAACTAGTGATGATAAACACCGTAAAGTAGTAACTGATTTAATACATATTCCTACTAGAGTATACCCAGTAGGAAGACTAGATTATGATACTACAGGAGTACTTTTACTTACTAATGATGGTGTACTTACTAATGCAATGTTACATCCATCTAATAACATTGAAAAAATATATATTGCTAAAATAAAAGGAGTACTTACTCCAGGACATAAAAAAAGTTTAGAAACTGGTGTAGTAATTGATGGTAAAAAGACTGCTCCAGCTAAGGTTAAAATAGTTAGAATAGATAAAAAGACTAATACTTCCGTAGTAGAAATAATGATTCACGAAGGAAGAAATCATCAAATAAAGAATATGTTTAGTACACTTGGTTATGAAGTAACTAAACTTAGAAGAGAAAGTGTAGCTTTCTTAACATGTGATGGTGTTAAAGTAGGAGAATATAGGTTCTTATCTATTAAAGAAGTTAAGATGTTATATAGTTTAATTAATATAAAAAAATAGAGGTGGTTCTATGGAACTAAAAAGATATCATAGAGACTTTCTAACTGGTATTCCTAATGAAGAATATATAAAAGATATATTTCCTTCATTTATAAAAGAAAATGATAATACTAGTATAGTTATGATTGATTTTAAAAAGTTCAAAGCAATAAATGATAATTTTGGACATAATGTAGGAGATGAATGTTTACAAACATTTGCGGCTATTTTATATGCAACTTTTAATGAAGATCCAAGAGATTATAAAAGATATGGAGAACTTTTTAATAAAGTATTTAAATCTGAAAGTCCTATATTAGAAAGTGAAGATTCTAAATCAGTAGTATCACGTTTACATGGTGATGAATACTGTATACTTACTACTTTAGATTATGATGGTATTAAAGAAAAACTTGATATCGTAAATAGTAGAATAAAAGAATCAGTAGTAGTAAAAGAAAAACTTGGTGGAAAACCATTCCAGTTTAATGCAGGTGTAGCACCATGCTCTGAAACATTAGAAGAATCTAAAAGTAATGCTGACTTTGTTCTTTACTGGGCTAAGAGTCATAATGAAACATATAATGTACTTAATGATGAGATAATAAGTGCTAAAAATGCTAAAGATAATTTAGTAGCAGGCGTAAGAGACGGAGTAAAAGATAAAAGTATTACTCATATACTTAGACCATATTATTCATCAGATGATAATAAAGAAGTAGGTATATCTGAAATATCTTCTAGAGGTAAAGATGGATCTTCTATTATTACTGAAGAAAATGTAAGTGTATTAAAAGCAAATAACTTATTAACTGATCTAGATATGTATAATTTAGATGCCTTATTTAAAAAAATAGGGGATATAAATGATTACTTACTAATTAACTTTGATAGTGGTACTATTTATGCTAATTCAAATCTAGATGAAATAATAAAAGAAAAACTTGTTAAATATAATATTAATCCTGGTCATATAATAATAAGTGTTAGTTTAAAAAATATAGATGATAATGTATTTAATAATATAAGTGATACTTTAAATAAAGTAAAAAAACTTGGTATAAAGATATGTGCAGATAAAGTATCTTCTTCTATAAAGGATTCATATATTATTAAATTAAATCCAGAGTATTTAAAATATGATCCTTCATATGTAAACTCACTTGATAGTGATATAGAGAAAGAATTATTTAAATTAATTTTAAAATTCTACTCAGATCATGGTATGAAACCAATGTTTACTTTTGCTAAAGATAAAGAAACTTATAATAAGATAACTGAGTTATCTAAAGGTACAAAAGTATTTATAACAGGAGATTATTTAGAAAAAGAAAAGAGAATTTAGTAAACTAAATTCTCTTTATTTTTCTTCATCTTTTTCTACTTCGATAGCCATTACTGGACATCCTGCTGCAGCATCCTCAACTTGTTCTTCAAGTTCTTCTGGAACTTCTTCCATAAGAAGTTCAACAGCGTCTTCTACTTTAAAAACTTTATCACATGTTGCTTCACAAGCACCACATCCAATACATATATCACTATTAACTTTTACTTTCATTGTTTTAT
>JAEEMF010000070.1 GCA_016283075.1 Bacilli bacterium
AGCAAATCTTAAATCTACTTTAAATTCATTAAATGCACTATTCTTATAAAAATTATATGTTGCTTCATCAATAGCAATAATACTTGTACTATTAATCTTATTTAGAAGTGTTCCTACTCCTTGATAAGATTTAACTTTTACTCCAGCATTTTCTAATTCTCTTTCAATCATTGATTTCTTTAAAGTAACAACATTTTTACCTTTTAAAGCATTAATTGTATTAATTGTATTAGTATTATCATATTTAGAAATAATTACTACTTGTTCATCATAACTAGATGCTGTTTTAAATACATCCATATCATAGTTAACAGGAGCATATTTATCAAAATAGAAATCTATTTTACCTTGTGAGAATGCTTCTCTTAATCTATCTACACTAGAGAATTCTTCAAATGATATTTCAATATCAGCAAGTGTAGAAAATCTTTTAATTAAAGCACTATTAATACCTACTAATTTCCCATTTACTTTAACATCAAATGGAGAATCTTCTACAAATCCATAAGTATATCTTTTACTTTT
This sequence comes from Bacilli bacterium, assembly GCA_016283075.1. Taxonomy (GTDB): domain Bacteria; phylum Bacillota_I; class Bacilli_A; order RF39; family UBA660; genus RGIG4266. The sequence goes on from JAEEMF010000070.1 coordinate 526, forward strand.
AAACTTAACTTCTGATTGCTTTTCAGTACCACTCATATTAAAGTATGCACTTGTAATTTCAGAAGCAAGTAAATCTTCGTATTTGTCGTTATACCATTTTTTAAAATATTTAGTAATTATATTATTTAATCTATTAGTATCACCTAATCTAATAACATAATTATCGCTCATATCAGTTATATTGTAGTTAATATATAAATCTTCATACTCACTAGCATAACTAATATATACAAGTTTAGGAACAGCTATATAATCTACTTTAGAAGTTTCAGAACTAATTTCATCAAATAATTCTTTAAATCCTTTATAAGAAGATAATTTAATATTTGTTCCACCTAAAAGTGTATTAACACTATCTAATTTTTTATCAAGTGTTCCTATAGTAACATCTTTAATATCACTATTATTATTAAATTTAACTGGATTTTTACCAACTAAAACATAGTTATCACTATAGAATAAAATATCATTTTTCTTTACTTCATCTACTACTCCAAAAGAGTATTTATCTTTAATAACATCATTATATTCATAAGATACTTTATTAAATGAAAGACCTGTATCTTTTTCAATTGATTCTATAAAATCAAAGAATAAACCTTCTCCTGAATCATTAATAACTGCAACGTTATTAACAATACCAAAATCTATTAAATTATTCTTATTACTATCAATCCATTGTTTTTCAACAAGTGTTAATGTTGATATTTCATCTTGATTAGTAAAGATATAATATAATCCACCTAAACCAATCATTACTAATAGTATTATTACTATAAATATAATTCTTCTTTTCTTTTTCATATTATCACCTATTAATTATTTGACCAAGTGAATGTATCAACACTTTTATGTTTATATCCTATATATGGATAGTTTGAATCTTCACTACTATTTTCTTCTAATAAGAATAATTGTATATCATAGAAACCTAATTCTTTTTCAGATAAAGTATCAATTACTATACTAGATACGCCTTTAGCATTATTTACATTAGCTTTTTCTTCTACTGTAACTAGTATATTTATAATTCTACCTTGAATATTAGAATCTACCTTTTTAACAAATTCTTTTTCTTTTATTTTAGAAGCAATATCATTTAATTTATTTTTACTTATTTCGACCTCTTCAATACCGTTTAGTCTACCACCGTATTTATCTCCATGTCCACCAAACCATACTGCTAAAAAAATGCATCCAAGTGCAAAAACAATAGCAAATATTACAATTGAAACAATAATGTTATACTTCTTCATTTCATATCCACCTCAATAATGTAATTATACTATATTTTTATAAATATATCAATCAAAGAAAAAACATACCAGAGGTATGTTTATTTCTTTTCATCTTCTAATTTTTTAATAACTTCTTTAGATACTGCAATAGCTTTTTCTTTTAAATTACTTACTGTTTCTTTAACAACAGGAGTCCCTTTTTCTACTGCATACTTAGTAAGTTCTTCAGCTAGATTTTGAACATCTTTAGCTTTTTGTTTAGCAATTTTTAAAACTTTTTCTTTATCTAAATCAGAAAGAGCATCTTGAAGTTCTACTACTTTAGCAGAAATATTATCTTTAACTTCTTCTACATCAATTTCTTTAGCTTGATTAATTAATTTATTGATGTATTCTTTTAATTCTTTACGAGATTCAGATCCAGTCTTTGGAGCAAATAATACTCCTAGTGCTGCACCAAGTCCAATACCAGCTAAAAATTTACCAAATCCTTTTTTCTTTCCCATAAATTATTCCTCCTCCTTATTTTCTACTTTTTCTTTAGTTTTTCTAGTTGCTGCTTTTTTCTTTTTTGAAAATAATGCATTTAATCCAGTTGCAACTAGCATAGAGATTTTTTCTCCAGCAGAGCTTATAGCATCAACAGCTCCATCTATGGCATTAAATACACCATCTAATTTCTTAACTTTACCATTAACATCATCTACTACGGCATCTACTTTACCTAATGTTCTAATAAGTTTAATGATAAAGATAATTAATACAATAACAAGTAATATTAATAATCCATAAAGTACTACTGGAAAAATTTCATTTTTTAGTGTTTCCATTTTTATTCACCATCTTTCTTTCTATACATAGAATCGATTAAGTTAAATAAATCATCATCACTATATTCTTTAGTTGCACTTTTCTTAATTTCAGATTCATATTTATCATAGTCTTTATTAAGTTCATCTTCTACTAATTTTGAAGATGTATCTTTTAAACTATCAAATAAATCATCTTCTTCTTTATTATCTACTTCATCAAAGATATCAATTGGTTCTTCATCTAGTTTTCCATCTTCCATAAAATCTTCTACTAAAGAATCAGGAATTCTTTTACTAGTTAATTCACTTTCAAGTTCATCTTCTAAAGTACCATAAGCTTTCTTTCTAATATCATCTACATTTACTCTATCATCAATACTACCTTTAGAAATAGAACTTCCCTTACGAGATCTTATTTCATCTTTACGGTAGTTCTTATCAAGTACTCCATATACTGGTGAAATAATAGGAGTTGGTGTAAATGATTTTCTTCTAGGTTCATCTCTTTTAATACCATATCCAGTTATTACTGGTGAAACTGTAGTTTCTGTTTTCTTATAAGTATATTCCTGCTTAATTACTTTTGGTTTTTCAGGAGTAAAAGTATTTAACTCTTGTAAATCATCTTCTTCAAAGAAGTTCTTCATTACTGGCTTTGGTTTTTCTTTTACTTCTTCAATCTTAACAGGTTCTTCTTTAACAGGTTCATCTTCTTCATCATCTATAAAGACAGGTTTCTTTTCTTCAACCTTAGGTTCTTCTGGGTTTGGTATTTTAACTTGAATAACTTTTTTTTGAATTACATCTTCATCATCAAGTTCTTCGACAAACATAGTTTTAAATTTATCAATTAAACTCATATTATTCCCCACTTCCTACATCATATTTTAAGAAGTCACTACTTTCTACCTTAGGAGTAAATATATCATATTTTTCTTCCTGATTAGTAAAGTAGTCTTCATTAAGCATTAATTTTATAACATCACTATTATATTTTATAGTCGACAAAATATATGATGCATTAAGTACTACATCATTAATATTTTTTTCTTCTACAAGTGATTCTATTTTTGAATAATTATATAAAAACTCAATTAGGTAATTACCATCTTCTTGTTTATTTATTTCAAGATATCCAGTCTTACCATTAATATCAATATATTTTGAATAATAACAATCATCTTTTTCTGTATATGTAAATTCTTTCTTGTAATAATAATTATTAATATCTACATATAAGTAATAGTACTGCCCTTTAGAATATAATTTTTCATTATATTCACTAACATCAATACTAGTAACTCCTCTTGGCTTATAATACTTATACCCTTTTCCGACAGTATTATATAAGTCATTATCTTTAGATAAAATAACATTAATAATAGTATCAATTTTATCAGTTCTAATTCTAACGACAGTGCAACCAGAAAGAAGAAATACAGATAAAAGAATTAGTAGTATCTTTATCGTATTTTTCATATGACACCTTCTATATCATCATTATATCAAAAAAAACTATTTTAGAATAGTTTTTTAAAAGTTTACATGTATATTTACATTTTAATATAATCACCCATATAGATAGTATCACCTTTACTAGAAAATCTCTTCTCATATTCCGTTTGGATATTATCTTTTAAGTACTCTTCATCCTTATATAAATCTAAAGATATTTTACATATTTTATAACCATATTCTACTAAAGAACATAAAGAGTATTCAAATAAATTTCTATTATCAGTCTTTTGTACAATATGTTTATCACCTTTAAAGATATGATCATACTTTTCTAAAAAGATAGGACTAGTAAGTCTTCTTAAAGCATGTCTATTTTTAGGCCATGGATCAGAAAAATTTAAATATATAGTATCTATCTCTTTATCAAATACTTTATCTATATCTAAAGCATCCATTCTTATTAATTTAAGATTAGGTAAATTAGTACCCTCTAGTTTTTGTACAGCACGTACTATAACGCTATCAAACTTTTCTATACCAATAAAATTAATATTTGGATAAGTAAGAGCTTTATTATAAATAAAGTCCCCTTTACCCATACCTATTTCTATTTGAATAGGATTACTATTATTAAATAAAGTATTATATTTACCTTTATACTCTTCTGGATTTAATATTAAATAACTAGATGCTTCTATTATTTCACTAGCATCTTTAACTTTTCTTAAACGCATAAAAATCACCTACAAAAGATTTTAACATAAAACAAAAGAAAAATGAATAAGATATTATCTTATTCACATTCATTTACTTCATATTGAAATTGACTATATTTTTTAGAGTATGTTACAAGTACACACTTATCTCCAAAATTTGAATTAGCAATATTTTCTACATCATCACCTTCAATGTAGTTTTCATTCATAAGAGTACTTACTGGAACATAATGAATTATTGCGTTCCCTTCATCATCTAGTTTTGTAAAAGGAGTAGTAAGCTCCGCTACATAACTCTTAGCAGCATTAATAATTATTTTTTCTTGAACTACGTTTGCTTTTTGACGTGATGCTTCTATAGCATTAAATACACCTGGTACTGCTATCAAAGCAATAATACTAAGTATTACAATAACCGCAAGTAATTCAACTAATGTAAATCCTTTTTTCTTATTTTTCTTTTTTATTTTCACTATATCACCCGCTTAGATTATGATCTTGAAGTACAATCAATTACTCCTGTTGGTTCAATATTACAACTTAGACCACCACGAACTGAAGTTTCAACACGCCCCTCTAAAGTTGCAACATAACCATTTGTACCTGTATCACATGCAGTAAATGTATAAGGGTTATTATTATATATACTACAACCATAAAGTGAATTATTTCTATTAAACCATTCACCTTCACCAATTTCTTCATCTTCATACCAATCAGTTTCGTTAAATCCAATAAAATCTAAAATGGCTTGCTTTGATTCAGCATAATTATTTGTCTTTAAACATAACTCTTTACCATTTGTATATACACATGCCTCTGGATTAGTAAGATTATCATTCTTATCAACTGTATATCTAACATATACACTTTTATCAGTTGGTCTTTCTGATAATCCATCACTTTTATTTGTTATACCATTACCTACTGATGCGTAATATACATAAGTTACTTTCGAAGCATTATCTTTTGTTGCAGTACACTTTTCAACTGATTCACATGATACTGAATATCCGTTTAATTCAACATTTGCAGATACTACTGCACCACCCGATACTGTTACAGTACCACTTGTTGGAACTTTTCCTTCCATATGTAAATCAATAGATGATATATCATGTTTTCCATCTAATATATCATTACTTTTATCACTATCTAATCTACTTGTTCCAATCTTATCATTAACAGCTCTAATGAAGTTAAGAACTGTTGTTTCAGTCGCTCCTTTTCTGGACTGTTCAATAACTTTGGTTACAGTTGGGATAGCAATTAGTGCTATCATACTTAGTACTAGAATTACTGCTAGTAATTCTAATAATGTAAAACCTTTTTTCTTATTTTTCTTTTTTATTTTCACTATATCACCTACTTAAATTATGATCTTAAGTTACATGTGATTGTTCCTGAAGATTCAATATTACATTCATATGAACCACGAATAGTTATATTAACACGCCCGTTAGCATTAATATAATAACCATTAGTAGGTGTATTACAAGCTACGATTGCTTCATCACCTAGATTACAACCAAATCTAGTATCTCCATTTTTATACCAACTTCCTGCTTCATCGTCTTTATCTTCATACCAGTCAGTTTCATTAAATCCAATAAAATCTAAAATAGCTTGTTTAGATTGAACATAATTATTATTTTTTAAACATAATTCCTTACCATCAACATATGCACATACTACTGGATTAGTAAGATTATCATCTTTATCCACAGTATATCTTATATATACGTTTTTATCAGATGGTCTTTCTGATAAACCATCGCTTTTATTTGTAATACCACTACCATTACTTGCATAATAAACATAAGTTTCTTTTGCTGCATTATCTTTTGTTGCTGTACATTTTTCAACTGATTCACATGATACTGAGTATCCGTTTAATTCAACATCTGCAGATACTACTGCACCACCCGATACTGTTACTGTTCCGCTTGTTGGAACTTTTCCTTCCATGTGTAAATCAATAGTTGATACATCATGTTTTCCATCTAAGATATCATTACTTTTATCACTATCTAATCTACTTGTTCCGATCTTATCGTTAACAGCTTTAATAAAATTAAGTACTGTTGTTTCAGTTGCTCCTTTTCTTGATTGATCAATAACTTTAGTTACTGCTGGAATAGCAATTAGTGCTATCATACTTAGTACTAGAATTACTGCTAATAATTCTAATAATGTAAAACCTTTCCTATTCATATCATCACCTTAACAACATTATACCACAAATAAAAAGAGCTTTCGCTCTTTTATTTTAAGTATTTTCTTATTTCTGTAAAGGCTGATCCTTCTTCTAGGTCAGTTTTATCTAATTCTTCGAATAATTTCTTTTGATCACGTGATAGTTTTTTAGGTACTACTACGTTAAGGATTACAAACATATCTCCTTTTCCATAACTATTAACACTTTCTACACCTTTACCACGTAATCTTTGTTTATCTCCAGATTGTGCTCCTGGAGCAATAGTAAGTTTAACATTACCATAAATAGTTGGTATTTCTTTTTTACAGCCAAGTACTGCTTCTGTAATAGTAAGTGGAAGTTCTAAGATAATGTCATCCCCATCTCTTTCAAAGATAGGATGTCTTTTAACAGTAAACTCAATATATAAATCACCATTTGGCCCGCCATTAGAACCTCCATCACCTGCTCCTGCTATACGAAGTTGATTACCTGTATTAACTCCTGCTGGAACCTTAACATCTTTAGTAACAGTTCTTTTAACTTTACCAGTACCCCTACAACTTGAACATGTTTCTTTATATACTTTACCTTTTCCATTACAGTTTGGACATGTTGTACGAGTAGCAAATGTTCCAAACATTGTTCTTTGTTCTTGAGTAACTTGCCCTGAACCGTGGCATGTTGGACATGTTGTTTCACCATGTCCTCCTTTACCATTACATGAATCACAATTCTCCATCATATCAAGAGTAACACTTTTAGTACAACCGAATACTGCTTCTTCAAAAGTAAGGTTCATACGCATTATAGTATCTCTACCTTTACGGGCTCTTGATTTACCTCCGCCAAATCCTGAAGAGAATCCACCAAATCCTCCGCCAAATAGATCACCAAATATATCACTGAAATCAAATCCACTGAAGTCGTATCCTCCAGCTCCGCCCATACCTGCTTGATCAAATGCAGCATGTCCAAACTGGTCATATTGTTTACGTTTTTGTTCATCAGAAAGTACTGCATATGCTTCTTGTGCTTCTTTAAACTTTTCAGCAGCATTTTCTTCTTTAGAAACATCAGGGTGATACTTCTTAGCTAGTTTTCTAAAAGCACTTTTTATTTCATCTTGAGTAGCTGTTTTAGAAACTCCAAGCACTTCATAATAATCTCTTTTATCCATCTAATCACCTTAATTCTTTATATTCTTCAATTATTTCATTAAACATATCTATGGCACTTTTAATAACTTCAGGACTAGTCATATCTACTCCTGCTACTTTAAGTTCATCTACTGGGTCCATAGAACCACCTAAACTTAAAAATTTTAGATAGTTATCTCTAAAGGTAGTATCTCCACTTAATATGTTATTTGCTATATAGCATGCTGCTGAAAGTCCAGTAGCGTATTTATATACATAAAAATCATAATAGAAATGAGGTATTCTTGACCATTCATATTTTATTTCTTCATCTACCGCTGTATTAGGTCCAAAATATGTTTTATTTATATCATAATACATATCACATAATAAGTCTGGTGTTAGAACTTCACCTTTTTCTACTAAATCATATATTTTTTCTTCAAATTCCGCAAACATCGTTTGACGATAGATAGTTCCTTTAAATAAATCCATTAATCTATTTAATATAGCAAGTTTAACTTTTTTATCATTACTATTTTTAAGCAAGTATTTACATAGTAATACTTCATTAGTTGTAGATGCTACTTCTGCAACAAATATTCTATAGTTATAATCTTGGAAACTATTATTCTTTTTAGAATAATATGAATGCATAGAGTGTCCTAATTCATGAATAATTGTTGAAACGTCATCTAGTTTTCCTTCAAAGTTAAGAAGCATGTATGGATATGTATCATATCCTCCTGAAGAGTATGCTCCTCCTCTTTTACCCTTAGATGGATATATATCTATCCATCTTTCATCAAAGGCTTTCTTAGCATCTTTTACATATTCTTCTCCTAAAGGTTCAATTGCTTTTAATACTACTTCTTTAGCTTCTTCAAATGAATATGTTTTATTTTCTTCATTTAATAAATTAGCATATACATCATATAGATGGAATTCATCTAAACCTAGTTCTTCTTTCTTTAAATCATAATACTTATATAAAACATCTAAATTAGAATTAACTGTTTTAACTAAGTTATCATATATATCTTTAGAAACACTATCAGCAAATAAACTTGCTTCCATTGCGCTATTATAATTTCTTAAATGAGATAAGTTTACTGATGAAAGAATATTTCCATATAAAGTAGCACATGTAGTATTTACTATTCCTTTATAAGTTCTATACATTTCTTTAAAAGCATCTTTTCTTACTCTTCTATCATTTGATCTTATATAGTTAGAATAATTACTATCAGTAAGTTTTATAGTATTACCTGATTCATCTTTTATATCTCCAAAAGATAAATCAGAGTCTGTTAATTTTTCATAGATATCTTCTGATACTCCTAAACTAGTACCTAATTTAGAAAGTATTTCTTCTTCTTTTTCAGATAGAGTATGTTTTTTATATCTATATATTTCTTTAAAATAACGGTCATACTCTTTTAATTCTTTTTTAGTTTCATAAAACTTACTTACTGTATCATAATCTGACTTCATAAGTTCTGGTTCTACAAAAGTAGTCATAACAGATATGTCCTGTAAAAGAAGTGTTACTTTACCGTCCATACCTTGATACTTACTACTAATAGTTTCAGCATCATAATTTAAATGAGCATAGTAATATACTTTTTCTAATTTTCTTTCTACATCAAAATAGTCTTTAACAAAGTTATAAAGAGTATCAGCATTATCTAGTAAGTGACCTTTATATTTTTCTAAAGTACTTGCTAATTTTTTAACATCTTCATAATCTTTTTCCCACTCAGAATCATCTTTATATAGTACAGTTAAATCCCATCTATCTTTTTCGTCAATATCTTTACGTAATTTTTCCATAGATCTCCTTTATCATAATAAAGGGTTCAATAAGAACCCTTTATATTATTCTTCAAATTCGGCGTCTACTACGCCATCATCTTTTTTATCTTCTTTAGATTCAGAAGATTCATTATTTTGTTCTTTAGAAGCTTCTTCGTAAGCTTTTGCTCCTAATTCCATAGCTTTTTCTTGTAAAGCATCTTTCTTCTTCTTGATATCTTCGATATCACCTTTTTCAAGAGCTTCTTTTAAGTCTTTAACAAGTTCTTCAGCTTTCTTCTTATCATCTTCACTTACTTTATCTTTTAAGTCTTTAATTGATTTTTCAGTCATGAAGATTAATTGTTCAGCTTCATTTCTTGTATCAGCTTCTTCTTTACGTTTTTCATCAGCTTCTTTATTCTTTTCAGCATCTTTTACCATCTTATCGATTTCTTCATCAGTTAAGTTAGTATTAGATGTAATAGTAATCTTTTGTTCTTTTCTAGTACCTAAGTCTTTTGCTTTAACGTTAACAATACCGTTAGCATCTATATCAAAAGTAACTTCAATTTGAGGTACTCCTCTTGGAGCAGCTGGAATTCCAGTTAATTGGAAATTACCTAAAGTTTTGTTATCGCTAGCCATCTTTCTTTCACCTTGTAGTACGTGAATATCAACAGCTGGTTGATTATCAGCAGCAGTTGAGAATACTTGTGACTTACTTGTTGGAATAGTAGTATTTCTTGGAATTAATACTGTGAATACTCCACCTAAAGTTTCAAGTCCTAGTGAAAGTGGTGTAACGTCTAGTAATACGATATCATTTACATCACCAGTAAGAACTCCACCTTGAATAGCAGCACCCATAGCAACAACCTCATCTGGGTTAACTCCCTTAGATGGTTCTTTACCAAGTTCTTTTTTAACAAGTTCAACTACTTTTGGAATACGAGTTGATCCACCTACTAATAATACTTTATCAATATCACTAGAAGATAGTTTAGCATCTTTTAAAGCTTTTCTAACAGGTTCTAGAGTTGATTCTAATAAATCATCAATTAAACTTTCAAATTTAGAACGAGTTAAACTAGATTCATAGTTAACAACACCATCTTTACCTTGAGCAAGGAATGGTAAACTAATTTGAGTAGTAGTAACACCACTTAAATCTTTTTTAGCTTTTTCAGCTGCATCTTTAATACGTTGCATAGCCATTTTA
>JAEEMF010000012.1 GCA_016283075.1 Bacilli bacterium
TACTAGTTGGATATATAGTAAATGTTTTATCATTAACATCCATCTTTAAATCTTTAAACATTAATAATAATTCATTATCTTTTTCTTTAGAAAGGTAATCTATATAATCAAGGAATACTGACTTTACTACATCATAATTATTATTTAAAACTACTATACTTAAAGTAATAGAAGTATCTTTTCCATAACGATTATCTAATCTATTTTTAAGTTCAATATATGTTTTTAAATCAATATTATCATTTACAGTAACAATAATATTAGTTTTATTAGTTTCTTTTTTCTTTCTTATTTCAAGATTTCCACCATCAAAAATACTAAAGTACTCTTTAGGCATATCTATTTTTTCTAAAAGAAGTTTTAAATAATCTTGCATAGTATCACCTTCACTTTATTTTACCAAAAAACCCTTTATTTTTAAAGAGTTTATAATAAAAAAGTAGAGATAAATCTCTACTTAAATGCCCATCCATTTGGAAGTCTTCTTTCACCTGTTTCACTAATAGCACAAGGTTTATTCCAAAGTTTACCTTTTATAACTAAATTAGTAGATGCTCCTCCATCCATATTAACAGCATTATATGCTCCGTAACGCTCAAGTACAGTAAGAAGATCGTTTAAAGATGCGCCTCCTCTACCACTCCAGTTATATCTATTTATACCATTACCATCTACAACTAAGAATAGTACAACACCATCTTTTCTTTGAGCAAGAACAGTACGAGGATTAATACCCCATCCACCATTACCATTTATTTTGGCAGATACACCATTTACTATTAAGAATGGTCCAAATGTTATAGCATCTCTCATACCATTTTTAATAGCATTATTTGCCGTAGTACTAGTTAAAACAAGTATATTATCATTATTAAAACCTGCAAGAGCATAATCTCTATTTCCGTTACCCCAAAGGAGTTTACCATCTTTAATAACTGGTCCTTCTGGTCTTCCACCATTACCACGTCCGCCAGCATCTTCAAAGCCACCAGCATTAATAGAAACAATAGAACCATTATCGCTTGCCATATTACGAAGTGTTTGTCCTACATTTCCTAAGTAAGATGAATTTATTAAATGAACTCTAGAAGGATCATATATTGCTACTAAATAAGCATCATATCCATTTACTTTAAATTCCAGAAGTTTATAATCTTCTCCCTCTTTATGCTCTAATATTTCTTTTTCATAACTAGATGCATATTTAAGAGTATCTTCATTACCACCTATTATAATTTGACTAGTATCTGTTTCTTTTTCACTTTGTTCAACAGTATTACTAGCAAGAACTTTATTAATCGTTTTTTCCGAATAGAAAGTTCTTGCTATATACTTATGATTCATACTAGTCATAGCAGTAGTAATAACAAAATCTCTAAATTCATTAAATGGACCATAAACAACAAAGAAACAACCTGCTATTATTAAGTCTATAAATATTAATAAAATTTTCTTTTTCATAAAACACCTACTTAATAATATAAGGCTTATCTCTTGTGCCTAATCCTTCTTCTAGAATAATATCAGGTTTTAAATACATAGTAACTCTTACATTAGATTTATCGCTAGGTTTTCCAGCATAAATTTGATCATTATCAAGTACCTCATAAATATTATTATCACTATCTATAGTTCTAGAAAGTAAGAAATAATTATTATAATCATTTACAAATAACTCTCCTAAATGAAGTAGTCCTACAAATAATTTTTCTTTCCTATCTTTTAAATGATTTAGTTCATAATTATATGTTTTATCATAGTATCCAGTAAAGTAATCACGCTCTAATATATAATCATCTTTCTTGATACTTTCATAGAAATCTTTATTTATATAAGAACATACTTTATTTGATTTGTTACAGTAATTAGAACCTCCAAATGAAGATTCATATTTTTCACCTTCAACACTTATAACTCCGTCCATTACAACCTTAACATAATCTTCGCCTTTATCAATAATACGCCAGTTATAATCACCAAACTTAATATATTCTCCTACATATTTATCTTTTAAAGTATTACCTTTAGAACTATCTAAATTAATAGGACTTTCTTTCTTACCATTACCAGATTTAACGGACATAAATCCAGATATAGTTATTACTGGTCTTACACCATAACTATAGTAAGAAGTTCCTGAGAAGGAATCATTATTAACATTACCTTTAGAAAATACATATAAAGAAGTATTATTTTTATCAACATTACTTAACCACCAGTATCTTCCAGTATTTAAGTAGCTCTTTTCAGCTCCAGCTTTCTTATATTCGAAGTATGATAGAAGTCCTACTCTATCATTTACTGTCTTTTCACAAGTTATTTTATCTTCGATTACATCAATACATGTTCTAGTATATCCTATCGAATTAGGATCATCTAAACTAGCAAAGAATGATTTAAACACCATATTTTCATCATTAAGCCATGATCTTACATATGATTTTTCATAATCAGTATTAATACCCCATACTAAAGATGTTTGACTATCTTCAGTAATCATTTTAATATTACTTTCTTTATCTATAGAGATAATACGCCATAATCTACCAGAGTATATTACATAGTTATTAACATTTTTACCTTTGTAATAATACTCATCATCATCTTCATATAACCCATCTCCTGTTGTAACGGTATTCTTAATACTTATTACATCAAGAATATTTGAGTCTTTATCAATATGAGGATGTTCTATTCTATAGAAGTTAATTAGTCTTGTACCATAGAATATACAGCATCCTAATATAAATAATAAATTAATTATAATAAGAATATTAGATATCTTAAATCTTTTTCTAAATCTTCTAATTATCTTTCTACCTTTTAAAACTATTCTCTTTTTATTCTTTCTTTTTGACCTTTTAATTATTCTTCTATATCGTCTTTCTTCTATTACGTCTAGATATTTTTTAGCAATTTTCTTACCTTTTATCACTACTTATTACCTATTAAAGAATTTCCAGTCATTTCAGAAGGAATGTCTAGTTCTAATAGTTCTAACATAGTTGGTGCAATATCAGCAAGTTTACCATCATTTAAAGTAATACCTTCTTTGGTTACTATAAATGGTACTGGGTTAGTAGTATGTGAAGTATGTGGTTCATGATTTTCATACCACATAGTATCACAGTTACCATGATCAGCAGTAATTATTAAAATACCACCTAACTCTTTAACTTTCTCATATATTTTACCAATACATATATCCATATGCTCTACCGCTTTCTTAGCAGCTTCATAATTACCTGTATGTCCTACCATATCACCATTAGCAAGGTTCATAATAGTAACATCATACTTAGAAACATTTTCTAAGAAAGCATCAGTTACTTCATAAACACTCATTTCTGGTTTTAAATCATAAGTTGCGACTTTAGGTGATGGAATAATAATCTTTTTCATATCACTAAAATCAACTTCTTTTCCACCATCAAAGAAAAATGTAACATGAGCAAACTTCTCGGTTTCTGCAAGTCTTAACTGACTAATACCATGTTCATGAAAGTAATTAACAAGTATATTATCTAAATCTAAATCATCAAACGCATGAGGAGCTATAACACTTTCTACTACTGGATACATAGTAAGTACATATAAATTATTAAATCTTTTTATATGCATATCCTTTTCAAGTGCTTTCTCATTGTATGCATCAGGATTAGTAAGTACAGTAAACATTTCTCTTAATCTATCTTTTCTAAAGTTAAATGTTACTACACCATCATTATCATTAATTTTTCCACTATTAATAATACCTGGAAGTATAAATTCATCATTTATTTCTTTATCATAACTATCTTTAATCATTTCATCATATGATACATAAATGTTACCTTCTCCATAACACATAGCATCATAACTCTTCTTTAAACGATCAAAGTTATCATCTCTATCCATAGCATAGTATCTACCACATATAGTAGCGATTTTACCTACACCTGTTTCTTTTATTTTATCTTCAAGCATCTTTAAATAAGTTAAAGAACTCTTTTCATAAGTATCGCGTCCATCAGTAAATACATGATACATAACATTATAGACATCATTTTTCTTACACATATCTATAAGTGCCATTAAATGATTGATATGAGAATGAACTCCTCCATCAGATAGAAGTCCTAATATATGTAAAGTAGAATTATTCTTTTTAACATGATTAATTAATTTAAGTATTTCTTCATTATTAAAGAAACTACCATCTTCAATAGATTCATTAATTGCTTCTAGAGGCTGAGTAGCAACTCTACCTGCTCCTATATTCATGTGTCCTACTTCACTAGTACCCATTTGACCCTTTGGAAGACCAACACTTTGTTCACTAGCTTTTAATATAGAATGAGGAAAGTTATTCCATAAGAAATCTAGATTAGGCTTATTTGCATTTTTAAATGCATTACCATCAGAACTTTCTCTAATTCCACATCCATCTAAAATACATAATACAACAGGTTTCATATCATCATCTCCAATTATTATTTTATCAAAAAAATAGCAAAATAAAAAGAAGAACTTAATTATAAAATGTACCCAATGTCAAGGACTAAATAAAAAAGAGAGAGTTCAGACAATGGATGAAAATAGATGATTTCTGTATTGTACAGGAGTCATCTTTTTTAAATTCCATTGGTATCTATAATTGTTATAATA
>JAEEMF010000071.1 GCA_016283075.1 Bacilli bacterium
TATCAAAGAACAATTGTCTTCCATCTATACCTTCTAATAACTCTTTTGAAAGATATATTTCAATAGAGTTTTTTGTTTGTAAAACTTTTCTAATATTTAACTCAGTAGATAGTTTTTCAAACCATTCTTCGTGCATATAGAAAATCATATCGTCATTTAATTTACCAAATCTATTTTCAATTTCATTTTTAACTATATCAAGTTTTTCCTTAGAATCGATAGTATTAATCTTCTTATGTATTTCAATTTTTAATTCTTCATCTTCTACATAATTATCATCAATCGATGTTGATATATCAATAATAGGATTAGAATCATTAACTTCTTCAGCAGGTGTTTCTTCACCTTTAAGTCTTGCAACTTCTTCTTCAAGCATTTGTAAGAATAGTTCAATACCTACTGTATTAATAAATCCAGCCTGCTCACTACCAAGAATATCCCCTGCTCCTCTTATAGCAAGATCTCTCATAGCAATAGCAAAGCCACTACCAAGTTCAGTAAACTCTTTTATTGTATTTAACCTTTTTACTGCTATTTCAGATAATATTTTATGTTTATTATACATTAAATAACAATATGCTATTTTATTACTACGACCTACTCTACCTCTTATCTGATATAACTGAGATAAACCGAAGTGATCAGCATCATAAATAATAAGTGTATTAACGTTTGGAATATCTATACCTGTTTCTATAATAGTAGTACATAAAAGAATATCAAATTTATGTTCATAGAAGTCTTCCATAATAGATTCAAGTTCATCTTTACTCATCTTCCCGTGAGCACATACTATCTTAGCATCTGGTACGAGTTTTAATAAATCAGTTCTTTTATCTTCGATATTTGTAATATTATTAAATAATATAAAACACTGACCATTACGAGATAACTCTTTATAGATAGCATCTTTAATAATTGCATCATTTTCAGATATAACATAAGTTTGTACAGGATATCTATCTACAGGAGGAGTTTCTATAAGTGATAAACTTCTAAGCCCAGACATAGACATTTGAAGAGTTCTTGGAATAGGCGTTGCGGATAAAGTAAGTACATCAACATTATTTTTATAGTTCTTTATCTTTTCCTTATGTTTAACACCAAATCTTTGCTCCTCATCTATAACTAATAATCCTAAATCCTTAAATACAACATCATCACTTAGTAAACGATGTGTACCTATAAGTAAATCTATCTTTCCTTCTTTTAACCTTTGAAGAATACTTTTTATCTTAGATGGAGATACAAATCTATTTATTAATTCTATATTTGCCGGAAATCTATTAAATCTTTTAATAGCATTATTATAATGCTGAGAAGAAAGAATAGTTGTAGGACAAAGTATAGCAGCTTGTTTATTATTCATAATAGCTTTAAATATAGCTCTAAAAGCAACCTCTGTTTTACCATATCCTACATCACCACATAATAATCTATCCATAGGTTGAGGTTTTTCCATATCTGATTTAATTTCATTAGTTACTTTAATTTGATCAGCTGTTTCTATATATTCAAAGTCTTTCTCAAATTCATACTGTTCTTTAGAATCAGGAGCAAATGCAAAACCAGGAGTAGACTCTCTAAGAGCATAAAGTTTAAGTAAATCTGCTGCTATAGACTCTATCTTCTTACGAGCCTTAAGTTTTGTCTTTTCCCATTCAGTAGTACCTAACTTATTTAATTTAGGAACCATACCTTCACTAGATGAAAACTTACTAATAGAATCTATTTTCTCAACAGGAATGTATAACTTATCAGTACCAGCATACTCTATCATTAAATAGTCTTTAACTAAATCACCTTTTTTAAGAGATTTAATTCCTAAATATCTACCAATACCATGAGAGTAATGTACTACATAATCACCTTTATTAAGTTTAGTAATATCCTTTATTTTAGATCCTAACTTGAATTTAGTATAATACTTATTTTCATCTTTACTATAATTTAAAATGTCATTGTCACTTATATAAACAGTATTATTATAAATAAAACCTTTATTTAAAGTATCTACTACAGCATTAACTTTATTATTTATATATTCATTATAATTAGTAAGAACTATATTATTGTTTTCTAGATAGTCCACTATTTTATTATAGCTTTTTAAATTCTTACACAGTAAATATACCTTATCATATTTCTTTAAATACTTAGATAATTCACTATTAATAGATTCCTTATCATTAGAAAAATTATCAAGAGAATATGCTTTATATATAGCAGTATCTTCTTTATTAGATTTATTATCAAACGAATTAAAATAGTAAGAATCATATTTAGATAATAACTCATCTAAATCAAACATATACTTAGTATCTAAACTAATATTTTCACTTAGTGAATAATCTTTTATTTCTTCTATAATATGTTCGTATCCATATTTAATAGACTGAAAGTCATTAAAGAAAACTTTAGATCCTATAAAATCCGCTATAGAATAAACATTACCATATTTAGCTAAGTCTCTATTCTTAAAATTAAATGTATCTACATCTTTAGAAACAAGTAACTCAGTAATAGAATCTATTTCAACCGAGTCTAACTCATTAAAAGTTAACTGAGTATCAATATCAAACTCACTAATCTTTTCAATAGTATCTCCCCAAAATTCTATACGAATTGGGTTATTAAAAGATATAGGGAATATATCAATAACAAA
>JAEEMF010000072.1 GCA_016283075.1 Bacilli bacterium
ATATCTACAAGGGAAAACTCCGCAAGAAATAATTGATTTAGTGGAAAAAATAATATACGAAAGAATAAAATATGGCCAAAAAATAATTCCCGATTTTTTAAAGAAAAAATATCCCGAATTTGTTTTAGATGATGATGTAGCAAATGAATACCATTTAGAATATTGTTTTAGTAGAGGTAAAGCACTATTTGAATTTAATGAACATAAAGAATGGGTAAAAGCCTTAAAAGGTAAATCAATTATGACATTAATCCTATTAGATCAGTGGAGAAACGGAATTAATTACGATAAATATTTAGATTTCTTCAAAAAATTTGGAGAAAAAACTGGTACAAAACTGGCATTAAGTAAATCTGAAACAGTACAAAATATGTTAGAAAATGACAAATTAGACTTAATGTGGAATTGGTATACTAAATCAGGAAAAAAATTTTTACCAGATAAAGCTGTAATGGAAGTAATACCTTTTGATGAGGCAGATAAGTTTTTTAACAACCTAATAAACTGGAAAGAAATTAATAAATCATCTGAGTATAATTGTTATTATAATAAGAAAATTTTAGCAAACCTTGCTATGATTTTCGGAGTATTTGATGATGATAAAAAAGGTATTTCACAATTAAAAGATTTAATATATAAAGTACCTTCTAAAGCTAAAGATAATGATTTTGCCAATTTTTTAAAACGTTCATCTAAAGAAGAAAAAGAATTAATAATTAATAAAGATGATATAAATGACGAAGAAATTAAAAAGTTAAACTTAATTGAGGAAATAAAGGATATAGTTATTAAAGAAGGTTTAAAAATAAATAAAAATGACCCCCTTTTATCACAATTATACAAACTAAATGATGATGGTTCTTATACTCTAATATTTAATCAAAATGGGCATCAAGATTTAACTATAAAACTAAGATCATTATTATATTTAATGTTAGCGGATGATGAATCAACTTTAAATACAACTTTCCCACTATGCTATAGAGCAACAAATATAAATTTCTTACTAAAACTTAAACCAGATTATAATAAAAGTTTTAGAGATTTCCTAGTTAGTAATTTTCAGGAAATAATAAATGATTATTATGCAAGTGATTATATTGAAGAAATACAGAAATCATTTCCATTAATTAAAGCATATAATAGTAATATAAAACTTACATACAATGCAGCAGTAAACTATGTTAAAACAATTAAGTATCCTAATATGGATATAGGAAATGAAAGATTATCTAATATATCTTCTATTGCTGGATATGGTGAAAAAGACTTTACAGTTCTTCAAGATATCTATAATCTAGGTAAGCAAAGAATTTATAGTACAATTCCAAGAATAGAGAATACTGTTACTATAAATAATAATACTTATCACTATGAATTTTTAAGACTAGATGATCCTCTTACTCTTGCTATAGGAACACTTACTGATTGTTGTCAAAGAATACATAAAAATGCTCAAGTTACAATGGAACAGTCCATGGTAGAAAATAATACTCGTATTTTCCTAATAAAAGATGATGAAGGAAACTTTGTAGCACAAAGCTGGGTATGGCGTAATAAAGATGTACTTTGTTTTGACAACATTGAAATACCTCATAAAGCTTTCGATAGATATGAAAAGAAAAACCCTGGGAAAGATGAAGATGATTTTCATGACGAAATATATGATGTTTATGAAAAAGCATCTAAAGAAATCATGAAACTTGATAATCAAAATTATGAAGAACTTCTAAAAAAGAAAAAAATAACTAAAAAAGAATATGATTCTTTAAGACTAGGTTTAATTACTATAGGTGAAGGCAATAATGATTTAGATGATACACTATACGATAGAACTATTGAAGAAACAAGTAATTCTCTAGAACCACCAGAATACAAAACAAAGTTTTTTAAAGATACATATTTTGAAGACCTATATACCGATGCAGATGAGCAGTATGTAGTTGTGGAAAGAGATGACAGAATAATTGAAAAAGGAAGTGAGGAAGCTAAACCAGTATATACAGATACATATGAAGAATATACTGATAAAACTTTAGATACTTCTTCCCTACTAACTCTAAAAAGTTTAGAATATAATGATAATAGATACTATAATAGTATTTCTAAAGTAGAAATAAAAAATGAAGGTAAGTACGTTACTGAACTTGCTAAAGTTTATGGAACAGATCCATCTAAAACTAAAGTAGTAATGAATCCTAACTTTGGTATTATCTATGAAGATAATGATGATACTATTACTATTGTTGATATAGTATATAATCTAAAAGTTAAAGAAAAAGAAGAAATAATTAGTATTGAAAAAGTAGTTTTAAAGCAAATAAAACTTGCTTTAGAGCAAATAGCTAAAAATAAGAAAATAGTACTAGATGATTTAGATGAAGATAGTGAAAAACTATATAAGAAAGTAATAAGCTTATAAAGAAAAGTAGGAATCTCCTACTTTTTTTGTTCCATTTTTATAAATAATGTGGTAGTATAAACGCTATATTGGGAGACTTATGGTAAAGGAGGTAAATTATGGAAAAGATGTCGCTTGAAAAATTCTATGAAATAAAAGAACAATTAATGGAAATGAAACCTGATATAGATAAATTATGGGGAGAAAAACAACGAGATTTAATTAAAAAACATATTGCAATTCAAGTTGATTTATTATCATATGACTTAAGTGATATTCCTTTTGAAGCATGGGAAGGAATGACTATTTATAGTAGTTTTGGATGTAGAATGGATTTTAGTTATTCAAAGGCTAACATTGATTTTAAATTAATTAGATTTAAATCCTTAACTCAAAATAACTACTGTGATTTCCATTCTTGTAATGTTAAAAACATATATTATTATTATAAATATAATGAAGAAATATTTGATGAAGAAGTTATAAATAATAATAAAGAACTTTTCTTACCACAAGACTTTGAAAAAGATTTTAAAGAAAGATTTTATGATGAAGAACTTACTTTACATGATATAGATGATATATCATATGAAGAATTTGATAGATTATTAGAAATAGAAAAATTAGATGAACACTTTAGTAATGAATGGGCTTCTAGTTTTCCTGTTCTTAGTTTATTAGAATTTAAAAATGCATTAACATATTATAAAAAGCACATGTATGAACTAGAAGCCGTAGATAATGTAGTATCTAATCTTGACTATAATGCATTAGGAGGAGCCCTATTTGATACTCTACAAAAATGTGAATTAAAAGATGTCAAAGATATAATTTTTGATTATGCAAGAGAGCGAATATTTTCAGATGAAAAACCACCATTTCAATATTTTGGGGATGCATTTAGAGAAGAAAACGCTGATTTATATTATTGGTTAGAAATAGAATTACCTAGTGATATTATTAATCGTTTTAGACATAGAGAACTATTAATTGAAGGAATAATAAATCATTTCGATTCTCTTAAAAATATTCCTCTTGATTACTTTATTCATTTTAATAGTAGTAGTTATTTCTTACAATCTATCCTTGAAAACAATGGTCCAGGATATATAAATAAAGTATTAAAAGATCATATCGACTTTTTCAAATATTTAGAAAAAAATAAAGATTTTAATGTTTTTTCTAATATATTTAATAGAGACTATATACGAAATGAAAAAAATGAAATTGATATTGAAAAATCACTAACTGATGCAGCGATTAAATTTTATTTATCCGAAAAAAATGAAAGAATTGGTTCAAATATTCCAAAACACATGGAATCATTCAATATTAAACTGGTAAGTAAAATAGAAACAAATGACGATTTTAAAAATCTAGATTATAACGTACTAGTGCGTGATTTAAAGCAAAGAAAAACATTAAATATAATTGGTTTACAATTTATAAAAGAACTGGATAAAGAATCTGGATTATTTTCAAGTAATCCTACAAATAGTAATGAACCATTATTATTAAATTCTTTATGTCAGTATATGCATAATCAAGAAAGAAAAAATCTTTTATATAGATATACTGGTTTTAAACATAATGATACCGAGAAAAAAGAAAAACTTAAAAGATTCGCATGTATACTTGATGAAATGGAATCAAATGGATACTTTAAAAATTTAGAAGATTCTAATTATTATAAAAAAATATTTGATAAAAAATATCCTAATATACTAATAAGCGACAAACTTTCGAAAGATTTTAGAAAAAAATACTATGATGATGATTTAGAATTCGAGGATTTTGTTGGAAAAGAAGAATTAATTCCCTATTTAGAAAAATTAGACATTTATCCATCAATAAGTTCCTATATCGAAGTAAAAAATTCAAGTAATGATTTCTTATATATTTATAAAAATCAATTTGGAACTAAAAAAACACTTGAACTACTTTGTAAATATGGTTATTTCCTATCAGATATTGAAATTGATATGAAAGAGATTAATTTATGTAATGAAGACGAAACTTTAAAATACATAAGAAAACTAATAGCTAATCTAATTATTAAGGGTGAAGACCGAGCTGATTATCATAACTTATATAAAATACCTGAAATGGTTAAAGAATACCCAGGTTTATTTATTGATACTAGCTCATTAAATATGAGTGAAAAATCAAAGAAAAAATCGGAAGAAAATTTTTATAAATATGGTTTTACATATGATGATATAAGAAATAAACCTGAACTAATTAAAGCACTTAGTAAAACTGATTTAAATCAAGCTTTTAGAAGACAGAAAGATACTTTCACATATAATTATCATGATATAACTTTAAACGACAATGAACTAGCTGATTTCATAGGAAAAGATAACTTCCTAAACTTATGTATAAAATATGGATATTTAATGGATAATATATATTATAGAATATTTAAGCATTTTGCAGATAATACTAAAGATAATTATTCAAATACAGCATTTAAAAACTGGTTAAAAAATAAATTCCAAGAGGATATAATTAGTCTAATTGAAACAACAATATATAAAAGCATACAATATGGCGAAGTATCAATTCCAGACTTTATGGAAAAAGATTATCCAGAATTTGTATATGAAGGAGAATCAAATATATTATTAAATAATGCATTTGTTAGAGGTTTATCTCTAGAAGAATTATATAGAAATAAAGAGAAATTCTTAGAGCTTCTTAAAGGAAAATCAGTTATGACCGCTATTCTTAGATATCAAAGAAGATTTACTGGATATTATAAAGAATGGGTAAATTATTTTAAAACATTTGGTGAAAAAGATGGAATTAAATTATTAATGAATAAATATGAAACCGTAATATTGATGGTACAAAATGGCAGAATCGATACAGCATGGAAATGGTTCTGTAAATCAGGTAAAAGATTTTTACCTGACGTAGCAGTAATGAATACTTTTTCAATTGAAGAATCTGATATATTCTTTAAAAATGCATCAATATGGAGAGAACTTAACAAATCAGATGAATTTGATTTTCTTGCTTATAAAGAAAAACTTTTAAAATTGGCTATTATTTTTGGAGCATTTGATAATGATACAAAGGGAATAAAAAAACTAAAAGATTTAATATATAAAATACCATCTAAAGGTGAATATGATTTTTCTATGTTTTTAGAGAATGCTTCCGAAATAGAAATGAATTATTTCGAAGATGCATATAAAGGTTTTGATAAAAAAACTTTAGATTCACTTGAAAATATTAAGAATATGATAATTAAAGAAGGTATCCCTTTTGATAAAAAAGGAACAATTATTAGTCAATTATATAAGCGAAATAGTGATGACTCATATTCCCTAGTATTTAATCAAAATGGACGTGAAGAATTAACTATTGAACTAAGAAAAATGTTAAGAATGTTATTAGATGATTATACTAGAAAATGCACTTTTCCACTATGTTATACTCCGCGTGCTTTAACTTTCATAGAAGGTCTTGAAGCAAAATACAATCCAAAATTTAGAGATTTCATAATTGAAAACATGAATGAATTAGTAACAAATCCAGATAAATCATGTTATTTACCAGAAATACAAAAAAAATTCCCTGCTATAATGGCATACAACTGTAACAGAAAACTCACTTTACAATCAGCAATAAATTTTGTTGAAGCGCTTGAATATCCAAATATAGATGTAGGAAATGAAAGACTATCTAAGATATCATCTATTACAGGATATAGTAATGATGATTTTACTACACTTCAAGATATCTATAATCTAGGTAAACAAAGAATTTATAGTACAATTCCAAGAATAGAAAATAGCATCACTATAAATAATAATACATACCATTATGAATTATTAAGACTTGATGATCCACTTATTCTTGCAATAGGAACACTAACAGATTGTTGTCAGGAAATAGATAATCATGCACAAGTTACAATGGAACAGTCTATGGTTGAGAATAATACTAGAATATTTGTTATTAAAGATGAAGAAGGAAACTTTGTAGCACAAAGCTGGGTATGGCGTAATAAAGATGTACTATGTTTTGATAACGTCGAAATACCAGAAAAAGCTTTTAGTAGATTTAGAAAAAAGAATCCTAATAAAAAAGAAAAAGATTTCCATAATGAAATATATGATGTTTATGAAAAAGCATCTAAAGAAATAATGGAAATAGATAACAATAAGTATAAAGAACTTCTAGATAAAAAAGAAATAACCAAAGAGGATTATAATACATTAAGAATTGGTTTAATCACTATTGGTGATGGAAACAACGATCTAGTATCGTTATATGATAAATCTAAAGGAACAGCACTTAATTCTTTAAGAGCTCCAATATATGAAACACAATTCTTTAAAGGAACTGATTATACTAGACTATTTAGCGATGCTTCTTGGCAATATGTAGTTGAAGAAAGAGAAGATAGAGAAAAAACTGATAATGATGCTAAACCAGTATATACTGATACATATGAAGAATATACTGATGAAACTTTAGATACTACTTCCCTACTTCTTTTAAAAGGATTAGAGTATAACGATGATAGATACTATAATAGTATTTCAAATGTTAAATTTGAAAAAGAAGGAAAATATGTTACTGAACTTGCTAGAATTTATGGAACAGAACCATCTAAAACTAAAGTAGTAATGAATCCTAACTTTGGAATTATCTATGAAGATAATGATGATACTATTACTATTGTTGATATAGTATATAATCTAAAAGTTAAAGAAAAAGAAGAAACAATTAGTATTGAAAAAGTAGTTTTAAAGCAAATAAAACTAGCTTTAGAGCAAATTGGAAAAGATAAGAAAATAGTACTAGATGATTTAGATGAAGATAGTGAAAAACTATATAAGAAAGTTGAATCATTATAAAATCAAAAAAATGCAGGTTTTACTGCATTTTTTCTTTATTTTTAAATGGTTTTATGGTACTATAAGTCCTAAATTGGGAGGCTTGTGGCATGAAAGAGATATTAGTAAAAGAAATAGCATCTGAACCTATTACAATAGAAGGTTTAGAATGCTTAGAAAAAGTTTATAAAATTGATGATAAAGAAGTAAGTAGTATAGTTGCTACTAGAGCCCTAAACCCTTTGCGCCTTTTAGAACATGCCCTTATAAAAAAAGGTATGGAAATAAAGAAAATGCTTAATAGTGATAATCCATGTGATTTTGATAAAATCACTATTAAATATAATGAATATGAAGATATAGAAAAAATATTAAAAGAAATAATGGAATATAGATGTTGTCCAGATTATAAAGAAATGTATAATTATCAAATCGATATGTTACCATTTGAAGTTTGTATGAGAACAAGTGATGCAATTATGAACTTTGGTAAAGATAAAGACGATATTGAAAAAGATAATGAATTAAGTAAGAGAAGATGGAATAGAATTAGAAGACAAGTTGACCAAATATACGGAGAATATAGTATTAAATCTCTAGAACTTGCTGAAAGAGATGAATGCATCCATCCAAGTATACTTACTATTTCAAAAGATAATCCAGAAAAAAGAAAACATTTAATATATCAGTATAAACGCGGTGGATTTACAATTAAAACACAAAATTATTTAGATCGTAGTTTAGACCATTATTCCTATTTTGATACAAGAATGTGGGACTAAAAGATGATTAATAATCATCTTTTTTAATTACTACTAGAAAGGAGGATTCTATGCAAAAGAAATTAACTATAGAAGAATTTAGAGAGTATAAAGAAAAATTACTTAATATATTAAAAGAAATAGAAGAATGCGACACTATAGAGCAGTACTATGATGAATACTTCGACATTCAATGTGAACTACTAGATAATGACTTAAGTGATATTCCTTTTAAAGAATGGAAAGGTATAAAAATATTTTCTGATATTGTTTCTGAAGCTGACTTTTCTAATTCAAAGGCAAATATAGATTTCAACATTGTATCTTTTGAAAGACTATATCATAATAAAGAAAAAGAAAGACTTAATCTATATTTTGAAAATTGTAATTTAAAAAATATTGATAAATTATATGAAATAGAACCAATATTTTTTGATAACGAAACTATCAAAAAAAATCAAAATATATTTTTATCCGATTCATTTGTAAAAGGAAATAATCAAGACTTCATAAATGATTATTATAGTAGAGAATTATGGATAAGTGATTTAGCAGAATTAGAAGATGATAAACTAAAAGAAATACTTTCTAAGAAAAGCATAATAGATCATTTAGATTATTCTACATATAAAGATGAACTCCCTTTTTTCAAAATACTTGGTTTAAAAAAAGTAATAAAATACTATAAAGAAAATAAAGATGAATTACATGCTGTTGAAAAAGTATCTCGTTATTTAGATATTAATAAATTAGAAAAAGCAATCGGAGATAAATTAAAAAAATGCAAAACAAGTGAAATAAAAGATATTGTGTTTGACTATGCAAGAGAAGCATTAAAACTAGAAAGAAATAGTACTCTTTCTATAATGCCTGACTTATTTAAGAAAGAATCCCCTTCTCTATATTTAAAAGATGAAAAACTTCCAGAATATATTAGACAAAGATATTATAATAGATGCCTTAAATATGAAGATATAATAAAGTATAGTGATATTTTCTTAAAAGATAATATTGAAAACTTTATTAATTATATAACACCAGAAGCAGGTATATTTCATAATATAAGAATCATGGCTAGAGAAGCAAATAATAATCTAACAAATATTCTAAAAAAATATCTATTCTTTTTTGAATCATTATATAAAGATAAAACTATGTTAGACTATAAAAGAATTATTGGAAATATTTATTGTGATTTATCTAATAACAATTTTAAAAATATAGATGTTGATTTTATTATTAAAAATAGTGTAAAAGAATATTATGAAAAAGTATTTTTAAATAATAATAAACATGATATTCCTGACTGGTTATTAAAGTTTGATTTTAAAATAATAAAAACAATAAAAACTGATAAAGAATTACAAAAAATTGATGATAATACAATTATTATTGATAATAACCAAAGAGAAGTAATTAAAAGACTTGGTTTAGATAATGTTAAAAGACTAAATAACGAGACAAAAATATTTACTCATAAATTCGGACAAAACGATTTATTTACATATCTAAATAAATATTTTAAATACTTAGATAACATTGGATTAGATTTTAGTTTAGATAAACCATATAAAAGATTTTATAACTATGGAAACGAAATACTTGATTATGATGATTTTGTTGAAGCAATAGCAAGTCATATTGCATTAATGAGAATTAAAGGACGCTTTAAAGAACTCGAAGATAAGGATTATTATATTAATAAACTAGAAAAGAAATATAAAGATTGCTTTATAAATAAGAAAGCACCTAAAGAACTTAAACTAGCTTACTATACTGGAAGATTATCTAATAATTTAATATTTGAAAATATAGAATGGATTAAGTACCTTAATGATGTAAAAATAATTAAAAAACTATGTACTAAAAAAAGAGTTGATATACGATATAAAGAAAATGAATATCATTTAAGAAGATTCATAGAAGTTTTAATAGAAAAATTCGGAAATGAATATACATTTGAATTAATGAAGAAATATGGTTCATACTTTGACTGGATAGATGATATTGAATGTAATATTGAAGACTTTGATGATAAAGAATCGCTAAATAAATTAATTAGAAAAACTCTTTACGAAAAAATATGTAATTCTACTATTTTTTATGGTGGCCTAAGTAACAATGAAGAAATGGTTAAAGAATATCCTGAAATTTTTATTAATTCAGAATCTAGACATAAAACTGACTTTTATTACAAGCAATTATCCTATGGTATGTTAAGATCAGATCCATCATTAAAAAAGGATTTAAAAGGGAAAAGATTAGATGTCGCTTTTGCAAGAAACTATGGATATGATAGAGAAATTAGTATAGATAATAATAGCTATATCGTTTATAAAGAAACAGAACTAATTAAACTACTAGGAAATAACAAATTTTTAAATTTCATTGAAACTTGGGGACAATTAGCAAACGAATCTGTAAAACTACTACTTAAAGAATATATTAACTTAGAGGAATATCCAACAAGAAAAGGTTTTGATAAATATTTAAAAAGTTTTTCAAAAAATGAATTAATAAGTAAACTTGAAGAGTTGATAATAAAAGAATGTAGATATGGAAGAATCATATATGATGATAATAAAGCTCCATCAATACTTAAAGAAAGATGTCCGGAGTTATTTTTAGATAATAATACTGATTGTGAATTAAAAGATGTATTTTATAATCGCTGGCATTGGGGAAACATTGATATGTCATTTAAAACAATAAGTGAAAGACCAAGCTGGGCAAAACAACTTCAAAACAAATCAGTTGCAACAGCAATACTAAGAAGAAAATATGATAAATTTGATCAGAATTTATATAATTATTATGTTGATTATTTTGATACTTTTGGTTTTAAAAACGGCGTGAAATTAGGAATAAAAAAACCTGATGATACAATGTCTCTAATTGAGGATAACAAAACAAAAATAATGAAACAGTGGTACGACAAAACCGGAAAGAAATTTATTCCTGATGGAGTTATCGTTAGTAATATTCCTATAAAAGATGCGGATAAATTCTTAAGTAACACATCTAGATGGATTAATATTCAAGAACTAGATAAAGAAGATTGTTATAAAGATACACTAATTAAAATGGCATATATATTTGGAGCATTTAAAAAAGATAGTAATGGTTATAATAAACTTATGGATGAGCTTAGTGATATACCTAAAGTTATTAAGGGTAATAATGTAGAAAAATTAGAAAAATTATCTAATAGGATAGATTTTCTTGGAGAATATAATAAAACAGTTATTAAAGATTCGCTATTAAACGAAGGATTCCCACTTAATAAAGATGAATCACTTTTATACCAAATTTATAAAAAGAGCTATAAATTACTATTAAATAAAAATGAATATCCTAAATCAATAGAAGCACTAAAGGATTTATTTAATCATTATATAACAAATACCAAGTGGATAAATTTATCGGAAAAAAATAAAGATTTATTATTAAGTATTCCTAAAAAGATTAGCGGAGATAATTGCCAAGTAATGAAAGCTATAGAAGATGATCAATATTTTGGTATAAATTGTGCTGAAAAAGATAAATTAATAGAAACTCTTATAAATGAAGGGTTCCCTATTGATAAAGATAAAACTATTTTTGAACAGTTATATGAAAAATCATATACATCTGCAATAAATAGACAATCTTATCCAAAAACAGTAAGTATTATAAGAAGAACAATGAAAAAAGATATGCCTAAAGTAATACTTACTTTGCCAAGAGCCGAAAATCTATTTGAATTTTTCACAATGAAATACGACCCATATTTCACAAAATTTCTATTTGATAATTTTGAAGAAATAAAAGAAAATGATTCATGGAATAATTATGATGAATATGCAGAAAAACTTGGTAATATCCAGTCTCAATTTCAAGAAATAAAAGTATCAAATTCTAATAGAAAATTAACTCTAGCACTAGCTGAAAGCTATGTTGAAAAAAATAAATATAATAATGTTAATACAGGTAATGAGGAACTATCAAAATTAGCTTCCATAATTGACTACAATCAAGAAGATTTTGAAGTATTACAAGATATATATAACTATGGTAAATTAAGAACATTTAGTAGTATTCCAAAAATTGAAGGAACAATGAATAAAAGAAAAACAACTTATAAATATGAAATAATAGGATTAAATGATCCTATGGCTCTTGCTATAGGAGAATTATCTGATTGTTGTCAAAGATTAAATGATGCTGCAGAACTAGATGCTGAACACTCAATGATTGACCCTAATGGTCGTATCTTTATTGTAAGAGATGATATGAATAATATCGTAGCTCAAAGCTGGGTATGGCGTAATAAAGATGTACTATGTTTTGATAATATTGAAATACCTCATAAAGCATCCGATAGATTTGAAGAATTATATCCAGAGTATGATAGCGAAGAAGCTTTAGCAATGGATATATTTAAAGTATATCAAAAAGCAGCAAAAGAAATACTTGAAGAAGATAATAAAAACTATAAAAAACTTTTAGATAATGGTAAAATAACAAAAGAACAGTATGAAGGTTTAAGACTAGGAGTAGTAACAGTAGGATTAGGTTATAATGAAATAGCATCAACTATAAGAAATAATGCAATTACTCAGGAAGATACCATAAAACCACTTAAAAGTGATTTACCTATTGAGTTAAATCATAATATATGGCTTGATTCAAAAGAACAGTTCTCTCTTGCTAAAAGACATGATAGAACTTCTTATGAGGGTGATACTCTTCCAATATATCCAGAAGAATTTAAAGTATTAAATGATAAAACTATGAATGAAGTATCCCTACTAACTCTTAAGAAGTTAGAACTTGAAACTAAAGGTTATGATTCAGATGAAATTACATCAGTAAATAAAAAAACTAAAATAGTTACTGAACTAGCTAATAACTATGAAATAAATCCATCTAAAACTAAAGTAATAATGAATCCTAACTTTGGTATTATTTATGAAGAAAATGATGATAAAATAGTTATAGCTGATTTAGTATATAATTTAGATGTAAACTTAAATGGATATGAAACCAATATAGAAGATAAAGTTTTAATGCAAATATGTCTTGCATTAAAACAAATAAAAAATAATAAAAAGTTTAATACTGATATGTTAAATGATTATCAAAAAGATATGTTTAATAAAGCATTAAAAATGGATAAAAAAATCGATATAGAAAGAGGTTTATCTTATGTTAAACAATAATATAAATGAAATAATAAATAATTCTTTAAATATAGATAAATCTCGTCTACTATCTATTAAAGAAGAATTAATTACTAGTATTAAAGAAGCTATTATGATAAATAAAGATGCTTTTGATTTAGCTAGTAGAATTGATATTAAAAATAATAACGGTAATAAATTAGACTTTGCTATTATAGAAGATTTATTTAATGATAAAACTATCCCTACTAATAATGACGCTATCATTATTAATGATGGTAATACTTATCATATAATTAAATTAATTATTCAAAATATATTAAAAGGTAATACAGTTATATTTGTAAATAAAGGTTATATGTATGGAGTAAATACCCTACTAATTCAAATAGTACAAACAGTACTAGAAATAAATAATATAAATAAAAACTTAATACAAATATATATTACAGATGATATTAATAATATTCCAAATAATAATTTTGAAATTATTAATTATCTTATGAATTAAACCTAAGGAGGTTCCTATGGAAAAATACGAACAAATAGAAAAAGAATATAGAAAAGTAAGAAATGAATTAAATGCCCGTCCTATTAAAGATAGAGAAATAATGTGGTGGAAAATTAAAAAGAACCCAGAAATACTAAACTGGGCTTCTGATATAAAAGAAAACGGAGCAGTAAATGCACCTGAAATATGTGACTCTATACTAGCTTATTACAAAAAAGATAAAGAAATATCTAAAGAAATATATGAAAAACTAGTAAGAGAAGTTTATTCAAAAGAACAAGTCGCAAGAACTAAACTTCATAGTAATAATACTTTCTTATTAAGAGCACTATCTAATACTGAAACAGTACTAAGTGAAGATGAGAAAAGATTTATTGAAAATGAATTAAATACTACTTATCATAATAGAGATGAGTTTGATTTAAGATTTGGTATTCTAAGTAATCCTAACTGGACAGATGAAGAGAAAGAAAACTTAATTAAAAAATTATATAAAGATGAAAAAGCATTTGAAACTCAGTTAATGTCTTGGTTAAATATGATTGTATATCATAAAATTAACTTCCGTAAAGGAAATTACACTAATCAAGTATCATGGGCTTATCAAGGAATGACAAATTTTAAAAAAACACCGAAGTTAAGTGAAAACGATGTACTAAGAGGTAATACAAGTGATATAGCTAATATTTATAAAAATGAAAAGGATAGAAACACAATATTAGAACTAGTTGATTTCTATAGAAAAATGCTATATTTCTATAAAACTCTATTCCTAAATAAAGAAAATCCAAAGGTAAATATTAAAGGAGATAAATAATATGAAGTGTATACAAAAAGAAGATAATATTGAAAGAGAATATAACGTAACTTACGATGAAGAAAAATTAAAAGACTTAATAGATAGAATTATTAAAACAGCAAGTTATACTAAAGAAGGTACCTTTTGTATAGATGATGGAGAAATAATAAATTATAAATTCCATTATTATGAATATGAAGGTGGAAAATTTACAGGATTCCAACCTACTCTAACTAATGGTGATCCACTATTTAAAAAAACAGTTAGTATTATGTCAGGAAAAAATGAAGACGAATTAGAAGTTCATGGTACAAAAGTTGTTGAACCAGTTTTATCACAATTATTAAATGAAATATTACATGAAGAAGCTGAAGAAGGAGTATTTGTAGACTTTATAGAATACGAAAAAATATATAAAGAAACAACTCCTATAGATGAACAAATATCTGATCTTAATGAACTAATAGACGCAACAAGTAATACCAATACTACAGTAAAAATTGAATTACTTAAAGAATTAGGTGATCTTCTAGAACGAAAAATAAAAAATCATTTATTTAATACTGAACTATTAAAAGCATACTATGAAGAAGCAAAATCTATATTTGAATTTGAACTAGTAAGAGAAACTAAAACTACAAGTGGTGTTAAAACTTTCTACAAAGATATCTTTGATAATAAAAGACAATCTAAATAGATTGTCTTTTTTCTTGCCAAATATATGATATAATTGTTTTAGGATAAAGGATGATATATATGAAAGAACCTAAAAAAATAAAACTTATATTTTTAATAACATCATTTGTTTTAATGATGTTATCGACACTTGGTAATTTAATAGATGTTACTAGTTTTGAAGAAACAAACGTTACATATCTAGCAACTTTTCAGTTCTATATATTTACAATAATTGTTTCAATACTTTTACTAATAATAACAAAGAAAAAACCTAATACATTTATTATAATGGGATTATTAACATTTATACCTTCATTTACATTTATATACTTATATATGGATAGTAATGCTAGATATAATCCTCATTTTACGGTATATTTCTATCCTTATATATTTTCATTTATATTTCTTTTAGCATCATTATTTATAAATGAAAAAAAGGAAAAGAATCCAGCACTAAAGAATGATTACTTAAAGGATGCTAATATAAGTAAAGAAAATATGTTATTTGGTACACTTTTACTTGGAGTAAAGGGAGTACCTATTAATACTGAAGTATTACTTATAAATGATATAAATAATAATTCTTTAAATTTAGTATATTATTATGATTATGATAATCAAATTATTAATATACCTAAAGATACTATTACAAATATTACGTATAATGAAAATATTAGAACTTCTACAAATGGATCTGGATTTATTAGTAATGATATGAAAGCTAGTTTAGTTACAGCTTTTATAGTTGGTAGTAACCCTACTCTAGTTGGTGCTAAAGGAGCAATATTTGATGCAGTAAAAGAAGATGCTGATGACTATATAGATCAGTCATTCAAAGTTTATTATGATGTATCTATAGAAACTATTAATAATGAAGAATCTAAAAAATATGTAATAAGTACAAATAATAACCCCGAAACATTTATTAAAGAAATAAAAAAATAAAACCTCGTTAAGAACGAGGTTTTATTTTTCAATATTAAAAAACAAGGCAGTTCGATTACTTGCTCCATAAAAAAACTAGGTATTATTACCTAGTTTGTTTGCATATGGAGCAAGTGAGCAGAATCGAACTGCCGTCTCAGCCTTGGCAAGGCCGCATACTAACCGCTGTACTACACCTGCATGTGGAGGGCCTAGTCGGATTTGAACCAACGATCAGGGAGTTGCAGTCCCATGCCTTACCACTTGGCTATAGACCCATCGCATAAGTAGATTATAGCAAAAATAACCTTATTATGCAATGGTTTTTTTAAGATTCTTCTATTTTTTTATCTAAGCTTAAATCTTTGTTTTTAGCAAATAAATCATATACTATTATCTTATCTGATATAGATACTCTATTTTGAGCATACTCTATATATTTTGTTATATAGTCAGATGATATAGTATCGTTTTGAATAAGGGAAAGGCCCTCATCTTTTTGATTATTATAATACATCTTATTAGTAAGCCAGTTACCATTTGGGAATACTACTACATTATCTGTAGTACTAAAGATATCATGTCCTAAAGAATATGGATTATAGAAATTAAACATATTTCCAAGTGTAGGTTGTACATCATACATACCCATTACTTCAGTTACTTCAGTTTCAAATTGATTATCTTTAGTCCATATAATAAATGGTACTGATCTATTAAGTTCATATGAATAATAATCTACTGCTTTATAATTAGGATCATCTTCAGATAGAATACTATCTATATATGGATCATAATTATAATATCTAATATATTCAGGTTTCTTTAGTTTAGCATCGTGATCTCCGTAGATAACTATTACAGTATTATCAAGTAATCCTGCTTCTTCAAGTTCATCAAAGAACTCTCCTATTGCCTGATCGGCATAGTTAGCAGATTTTATATAATCACCCATAGTAGTTCCTTCTAAGTAAGGTGCTACTTCAGTTTCTCCTGTAGTTTTATTCTTATACTGCATTGTTACATCAAAATCATTATGCTCTGATATATCAGACCAAGGGACATGATTTGTAAGCATTATAAGTGTTCCATAGAACTTTTCATGTGTTTCTGATATATTCTTTATCATCTCAGTAGATTGTCTAAAGAATGATTTATCTGATAAACCTAGTCCAATTTCTTCATCTATATTATATGAACTAGAACTACAATAGAATTTATCATATCCAAGTTTTGGATGCATATATATTCTATTCCACATAGCACAGTCATTACCATGCATACTAAATGTATAATAACCTTTTTTCTTTAATAAATTAGGTGTTGAATAACTATAGTTTCTATCCCAATATGAAACAAATACTGTTCCGCTTGCGGCAGGAAGAAGTGATGTATTAAAAGTAAACTCTGTATCACTACTAGTACCTACTGATTCTTGAGAATAGAAATTACTAAAGTATAATCCTTCTTTACTAATTCTATTTAAATTAGGTGTTATTTCTTTACCATTTATTTTTTCATTTAAAAGCCAGTTTTGAATACTTTCAGCATGTATTACTATTATATTTTTATCTTCATATATATTAGAATACTTATTTACTGATTTACTTACAGTATTTTTAGAATAGAAATCAACAAATTCTTTAATAGCATTATCTAGTCCAAATAAAGATGTTATTTGTGGTTTTAAAGATGATATTAAATCATTAAACTGATAAATATGTATTCCAAACTGAGATACTACATATTCTCTATTCCACTGCTTTTTAAGTCTACTTAAATCAGTTCCTGTAAGTGTTGAAGAAAAGATAGCAAATAGTATTATACTAACCATTAGTGTACTAGACCATCTTACCTTCCCTATTTCTATTTCACTTACATATTCAAAATATTTTTTCTTTTTTAAAACTTTATATAAAATTACAAATAATATAAATACTAGTATAAATACAAAGTCTTTAACTTCAAATATTTTAGTTAAAGCATTTGCTACACTAAGACCTTGTCCAGCTGTAGCAAGAAGTGAAAATGAAGTAAATGAATAATAATTATTAAAATAAACACTATTTATAAAACAGCATGCTGTAAATATAACAGACCAAGTGCAAAAATAAATAAATTGTTTTTTAGGTTTAAATAAATATCCAAAAGAACCTACAAATAGTATTACTGCTAAATCCGCAAGTATTGGTTTAATGTTTAAGAACTTTTCCACAGTAAATGCTCTTAGTAATGTTGAATTAAATAAATTTATTATAATAAAGCCTAAAAATAATATATTTGTTTTAGCATAAGTTATACTAAATATTTTTGCTCTACTAATTTTATTTTTAAATGATTCCTTATTTTTCATACTTCACCTCGTGGTAGTAAATGATTATACCACTTTTTATACCCATATTCAATTATTGATTACGGCTTATAAACCATATCTTACTTACATCACAGCTTTCACTTGATGGAGCAGGATTTGGCATATCAAATTTAACAATTACTGGTACTTTAAAGGCATTACCAAAGGCAATACAATGACCAGGTTGTAACATTTTTAATCTCTTAACAATATCATTTGTTATATTAGGTACCATTTCTTTAATATAAGATATATCTTTAGGATGAAGCATCTTAAAGATTAAGAAATTAGTACACTGAGAAAGTGTAGTTTCCGATAATTCTGATGGTCTTTGAGAAATAAGACCTAGAAGTACTCCGTACTTTCTACCTTCCTTTGTAATACGTTCAAAGATGTTGTAACCAAGTAGTTCTACATCTATATCATTTTGAACATATCTATGTGCTTCTTCCAAAATAATATGGAATGGTATAGATGCTCTATTATCTACACTTTTAGCATAGTCAAATAACATTTTAGAATATATTTTAGTTACACTTTTTGCAAATCTATCATCTACATAGTTTATATTAAAGTTAATTATTTGTGCTTTATGACCATTAGGAGCAGTAATTAATTCTCTTATAAACTGTTCTTTACTTATATACTCTGGAACATCAAAGTATGATGAGTAATCTCCAGTAGCAAGACCAGATAATCTTACTTTTAAACTATTTGACTCATCATATATACGGTCACTTTTTAGTACACCTTCACTAATAAGTGCAAAATCAAAAGCATCTTTTAAATCTTTTAATGTATACTTAAATGATCCATCTGGCATAGATAGTTCTAGATTATCAGTTAAGAATGATTCAAAGAATGTAGATATTGTTTCCATATCTCTTATTTTACCGGTATTATCAATGAATAAACACTGTTTTAAAGGTCTTGTGTATCCTGGTTGATAAATAGGTGTCTCTAGGTTTAACTCTCTTGTATTGTATGTAGAAAGAGTTGATACAAGTTGGTCTCTTATTTGCGCAGCTGGTCTACCACTACTTAATATATCAAGAAGTGCTCTAGATATAATATCATTCTTATGTTTTAATACTAATTCTTCATCTCTACCAAATACTGATACAAGTTTTAAAGCTTTTTCTATTATTGGTAATTGAGATGGTTTATCTGCACCAAGAAGTAGTGCATAATCATCTATAGAAAGTAACCATGGTGGTATCTTAAGTACTTCAGAATCTGGAAATTTAGTATTAGTAGTATAACTTTTAAAACTAATATTAGGATTCTTAGTATTAAGCTGTGAGAACGCTTTATGATATTCACCATAAGCATCAAATATAAAGATACTTGCTCTATAAGGAATAGCTTGTTGTTTTTCAAATAAGTTTTGGAATATTCTTGCTACAGAGCATGACTTACCAGATCCAGTAGAACCAAATATAGCAAAGTGATTACCAAAGAATGAATTAATATTCATTCCAATAGTAACATCTTTATATAAAGCACTTTTACCTATATTTAAATGTAAATTATCTCTATAATTATCTACACCTATTATTAGAGGTACTTTTTCTTTACTAATTAGTTTTACTACTGAACCAAATGATGGTTTATTAATAACACCAAATACAAACTCATTATTAATCATTTCTCCTAAAAGATTAATATAAGCTACACCATCTTTAATATCAGTAATTTCTCCAATACACTGTCTTTCACTATCTTCCATAATTACATATGAATTGATAAGACTTTGCATTCTATTAACATCTACTGCTATTTTAAGTAATACTTGATTATCATCAATTCCAATTATTGTACCTAACATACGACACTTCCTATTCTATATATAATTATATCAATTTTAGATATAAAAAAAAAGACTATTAAGTAAATAGTCTATATAAGTGATTTTCTAGTATATACGTTTACTCCTTTAATAGTAGAGTAACTAATTTTTTCATCTTTAGTAAACTTAATAAACCCAAGTCCACTTATTACTAAATCTTCACCTTTTTTAACAAATATTTCATTATCTATTAAATTAGATACTTCTTTATTTTTATAGTATCTATCTATATTTAAATCATTACTCATAAAAATAGTAATATTATTATCTTTTAAACATAGTTTAAAGATATCTTCTACTACTATAGAAGTATCAGTTTTAACTTGATATGTAATTGGTTTAATTTCTTTAGAAGGTACTATTTTTTTAAGAGTATCTACTGATACTATATTTTCCATAGATCCTTCATTTAAAAGACCTGGAGTATCTATAAAAGTCATATCATCATCAAACTTAATTTCAATACTATTTAAAGTAGTTGATGGAAGCATACTAGTTGTAATAACAGGTTTCTTATCAGAATAATTATAAATAATCTTATTTATTAAAGTAGATTTACCTGCATTAGTATACCCAACTACATAAACATTATTG
Source organism: Bacilli bacterium (assembly GCA_016283075.1). Taxonomy (GTDB): domain Bacteria; phylum Bacillota_I; class Bacilli_A; order RF39; family UBA660; genus RGIG4266. Next base: position 20,889 of record JAEEMF010000072.1, read on the forward strand.
CTTGTTTTTAAAGTATTAATCTTTTCTAATAAACTATCGAAGTTATAGTTTTTATTACTACTAACAATTATTTTATCAAGAATATTTAATTTATACTTACTTACATAATCAAGAAGTTTAACATCATATACATCTTTAGGAAGTATATCTCTTTTAGTAAGTACAAGTAGTATTGGATTACTAATATTATCTTTAATAATACTAATATCTTCTGGAAGATTAAATAAGTCCATTACTAGTATTACTAAATCAGTATTATTAATATTTTTAAGTATATTTATAAAACTATTATTATCTTTTACTATATTTTTATAATCTCCATAGTTTTTTATTCTAAAACATCTTTCACAAATAGTGCTAGTTTCTAATTTTTCACTTGGAACATATCCTTCTAAATCTTTATTATCACTTTGCATTACTGCTCCGCAACCAAGACATTTTTTAATCATAATATCTCCCTTTATAAAATAAATCTTGTTTACTTAATTTCTTAATTAATTTTTTTTCTCTATGGCGATTAAATTTAGTAAAAATAAAATCTTTTTTAGATACAGGATTAACAAGTATAGTAGTAATTCCTACTCTATTACCACCTACTACATCAGTAAGTATTTGATCTCCTATTATTGCAACTTGACTTTGATTATATTTATAATCATTAAGTACTTTTTCAAACTTTTTAGGAGATGGTTTAAAGCATCTATATATTGCTTCAACATCTAACATTTCTTTAAAAGGTTTTACTCTTCTTTTACCACTATTAGTAAATAAAATAACTTTAAATCCTAATTCTTTTATCTTTTTAAATAACTCTATATTTTTTTTAGAAGGTACTTTTTCATTATATGGAACAAGTGTATTATCTAGATCGAATAATAAACATTTTATTCCTCTTGTTTTTAATTTATTGTAGTCTATTATATAGATATTTTTTTTGTATAAATCTGGTACATATTGTTCCATAATATCACACCTTTTCTTATGTAATTTTATCATATTATAACTTTTAAGTAAATGAAATACACGAAAAAAGAAGGTTTAAACCTTCTTTTATAATAAAGAAATAACATAGTTTGTTAGTTCATCATTTATATCTTCTATAGTTCTAATATTTTCTCTTGTAATAGGCTTTTTAGAGCATTCAATTATTTTGAAATCATATTTATCTGCTACCTCTAAATAAGCTCTTTCTGAGGCCTTTAAATGGGATTCTGAAGCCTCATGCTGATCTGCTGGTTCTTCTCTTCCTTCTTTTAAAATACATGCTGCTTCATATGGCATATGTAAGAAGATTTTAATATCAGCATGTGGTAGTCCTAGTAGTCCAAATTCTAATTTATCAAACCATTCATACATTTCATCACGTTCTTTTTTACTTTCAAGTTTTCCGCCTTGATGAGCTAAATTAGAATATGTATATCTATCTAAAATTACGTTTATTCCCTCTTCTAATTTTTCAGTTATTTTTCCTATATTATATTTTCTATCTGCTGCGTAATAAAGTGATGCAACTTTAGGATCAACATTAATTGCTCCTTCACTAAACCATCCTTCACATATAGCAGGTTTACCTAAGTAAGGACCACCTATTATCTTTCCAGTTGGAGTATCATACATAGGAAATCCTGTCATGAATACTTTGTATCCTTCCTTAGTTAATTTATCACATAAAAGTTTTGACTGAGTCTCTTTTCCAGAACAATCAGTACCTTCAATAATTATTAGTTTACCTTTCATAACCCACTCCTTATTAAATAGCAACTTCTAATTTACTTGATAAAGTTTTAATCTTACCTTTTTCAGGCATACCTTTTAATATAACATCTGATACTTTCATATCCTTAAATGGAACATCCTTAGCAATTTCAAAATATGGAGAACAATCAATTGGTTCTCTTGCTAATAATTCTTTTGCGGCATCAACATGTCTATCATATATTTGAACATTACCTGGTGACCAAATAAATAATCTTGGTATATGCGGAATACCTGTTATTCTTGTTGCTTCATTAGCAACTAAAAGAAGTAGTAACTCATATTGAACTTGATTAATAACTCCTGCAGTAACAAAGTCAGATGATCTTTGAGTTAGCTTCATATCAATGTATCTTACACCATCTTTACCATATGCTACAAACCACTGTGTTTCATATGCACATGGTGGTAATATTGTACCTTTTGCAAGTTCTTTAACTTGCATCATGTTCATAATATTTCTTCTATCATCTGGTTTTGTTATTATTTGTTTAATACAGTGTAAAATATATTTTTCATCATGATAACAATCTCTTATAATTCTTCCATAAGTATGACCTAAATGAGCTTGTGGTGTTAATACATTACCTGATTCATAATCAAGAATATTTTTGTTGTAATCCATATCGGTTATTGGATCTACAGTATCAGATTTTTCAATAGGTTGTCCTTTACGAATAACTCTATTTTTCTTACCAGCTTGGTCATAATAGAATTCACCATATGGATTAGGACCTGGTTGTAATTTACCATGCTCATCATAATGATATGGATTTACAACCCAGCTTCTCCACCATCTAACTCCATATTTAGTTTCAAGATTGTAAATATTATTATCTTGATCTCTATATATCCAAAGAATTTCTCCTAGAGAACCCTTCCAAGGAGTATTTCTTAAAGTTGTTATTGGTGATTCACCTTTTGTTTTATCATATACACATTGTATTGGTGCATTTACCGAATAAGTATGTGCTTTAGTTCCATCAGGCCAGCTGGGTCTAGGGTCTAAATCTATACTTGTATAAGGTCCATATAAAATATCATTTAATATGTATTTAACATAATAGTCCCCTTTTGTTCCATGCATTATTATTATGTCATCCATAACCATACCCTCCATTATTAATTAGTATAACATAAAAAAGATATGTTTAAACATATCTTTTAGTTATATCTTAAATATAGCGTTCATAATCTAGACCTAAGAATTCTATTAAAATACTATTTGCAGTGTAAATATATTCATCACTTATACTTAAGTTATCACCATCTGCTTTAAGTTTACCTTCTTTAATAAGTTTATCTACTATATCAATACTTAACACATCAACATTATATTTCTTTTTAAAAGTATTTATATTTATTCCATCTATTTTTCTAAATCCTAAAATAAATTCATTTTCAATAGTTTCATTTATACTTAGGTTTTCTTCTAACTCTATATAACTGCCACTTAAATACTTAGACATACTTCTAGCATTATCATAACGAGTATTATTTATGTATCCACTTGCACCTAGTCCAAATCCATAGTAATTTTCATTATTCCAGTAAGTAAGATTATGTTTAGATTTAAATCCTTCTTTAGCAAAATTACTTGTTTCATAATGTTTAAAAGAATCTAACTTTGAAATAATAAGTTCATACATATTTCTATCTAAATCTTCATCTATATACTTAGTATCATTATTTTTTAAAATAGTATGATCTTCTATTATAAGTGAATATGTAGATATATGAGGTATATCCAACTTTTTAAATAACTCTATATCACTTTCTACTTCAGATAGTGTTTCTCCAGGAATAGCATATATAAAGTCTACATTTATATTAGTTATCCCTTCTTCTTTAAGCATATTTACTTTTTCAAATACTTCATCTTTAGAGTGATGTCTATTTAAAAATGATAAATACTTTTCATTAAATGTTTGTACTCCTAAAGATACTCTATTTATTCCATATTTTTCAAATAGTTTTATTTGCCCTTTAGTAAGAAGTTCTATATTACATTCTATAGTATATTCATATTCTTTATTTAAAATAATTTTACTTAATATATTAAGTAATTTTTCTAACAAAGTATCACTTAAACTATTAGGAGTACCTCCTCCTATATATAAAGTACTAATTACTTCATTTTTATATCTACTACTAATTTCTTTTTCTAAAGCATCTAAATATTTTTTTGCAAGTTCTTCTTCATAAAACCTTTTACAAAAGTCACAATATGAACATATTGTTTTACAAAAAGGTATATGTATATAAACACTTTTCATAGTAATCATCCTAACTAAATTTAGTATATCATAATAAAGAAAAAAAGATAACAAAGTTATCTTACTTCTCTTACAACAAAATCAGTTAGTAATGCTGTTCCTCTAGAAAATTCTGCATCTAAATGGAAGACACTTCCATTAGTTGAAACATCTACTAGTGCAGTAAGTGTTTCATCAGCATTACATTTTATTTTCCCTACCCAAGGTCTAATATATCTACATATTCCGTATGAAGGTTGACCAAAGGTTTCATAGCCAAATAAGAATAGATTCATAGCTTTTTGATCACCAGTTTCCTTAACATCATAAAGAACTCTAAATGTTATATGATATTTCTTACCACCTTCAAAATGAGCAGTAAGGTTTGGCCATACCATGCTTCTTTTTTGCATAGCATTCCACGAAACAATAGCATTTTTCTTAATAGCTAAATTATCTTTTATTTCAGAATCATTATTACTTATAGTCCTACAATCTTCACTATAACATTTAACTGTATAATCTTTATATTTTAATTCAGAGAAATACATTTTTCCATTATACATAACAACTTCGCCATCAACTGGTTTTTCACCTTCTAAACCTACTCCTTCACTTATTTCTTCAAGAGTAAATGTTCCGTTTTTATAGTCTTTATCGGTACCACTGATCATCTTAATAGCTATTTGTTTTTCAACTTCTTTTTTATATAAATCAGCATTAAGTTCTGCTGCTTTCTTTTTAGAGTGTTCAACCATTCCAGTAACACCTGGTATTGCTATTAATGAAATAATACCAAGTATTAATATTACAGCTAATAGTTCTATTAAAGTAAAACCTTTTTTATTCATAATACACCTATCCTAGCCAGTTTACTGTAGGTGAACTAGGTGCCCCCCAAGGTGAACCTGTTACACTACCTTCTGGCTTATTAATATTTATTGTAGAAAGTTTATTACAATCTCTAAATATAGAAGTTTCCATAGTATTGATTCCACTACCAATATTTACTGTTTGAAGCTTAGCCATATTATGGAATGCATTAGCTCCAATAGAGGTAATATTATCTGGTATATTAAGTTCTGTTACTTGAGCCTTTTGGAATAAGAATCTATTTAAAAAAGTTAATCCTGATCCTATTTTTATTTCAGTAAGAGGACATCCAGCACATACATATTCTCCCATAGATGTAACCGAATCCGGAATAATAAATTTAGTAAGTCTTGAATTATAAAATGCCGCGTTATTAATAGTTGATATTTTATTTAAATCACCTAAATTAGATGTAGTAAGTTTATAAGTATTATAAAAGGCATATGAACCTATCGTTTTAAGTGAATTAGGAAAATTAACACTAACTAAATTACTATTATAGAAAGTACCATATGATATCTTCTCAAGTCCTTCATTAAATACAACTGAAGAGATTTGTCTATTATCAAGGCTACCAAATGCATATGCTTCTATTACAGAAACAGATGAAGGAATAACAAGGTTCTCTATTTGATTTACATAAAAAGCGTACTGACCTATTCTATAACAATTATTAGGTAATTTAACATATTTAATATTATTGTATGCAAAACTTCTCGGATAAATGACTCTAATGTCATCATTTAATTCAACGCTTTCAAGTAGATTATTAGAAAATGCATAGTTACCTATATATTTTACATTTTCAAGATTAACTTTAGAAATATGATTAAGTAAAAAAGCTCCTGATTTAATAGTTTCAACCTGTTTAGGAAGATATAGATTTTCAATGAGATTACCAGTAAAAGCCCCACTACCAATTTCAGTAATATAATTACCAATATTTAACTGTTTAATGTTTCCGGCGTAAGCAAGTCCATTAGGTATCTTTGTTAAATACTTCGCGCGTGATAAATCTAAACTTTTTGCAGCAAATTTAAGCACATAGTCATCATCAACATTTGAATAATCAAACACAAAACTACAATAATTATAAGAATCCGAAGATTTTTTTTCGTATACTCCTGTAAATGTCTTTTTTAAAGTATTACTTTTATCATAGCAATTTGTTTGTTTTACAACAGTATTTTCCGGTAAAAGACGTACAAATATTTGTTCATCAGAATAAGATGAATAATTAATATAAGAAGATGGCGCAGCAAAAGTTGTACCCATATTAAGAACATATGCATATATAAAAGGATTTCTATAAGAAAAAGCATAGTCAGCAAGTTTAGTTACGTGTTTACCATCAATACTTTCTGGTACAACAATATCTTTAGGACAACGATTATCTTCAAATTTTTAACCAGTAATAGTAACCCCATCTTCGTTATCTTCATATAAGAAACACTGGATAGAACTTGCAGTTATACTATTATTATACTTTTCTAATTTAGGTGATGTTTCACCAAATAAAATAACTTCTACTTTATCATCATCAAAATCTTTAAAAGCTTGATACTTATCTAATACAGCAGATATTGCTACATTACATTTATCATCTATATTTATTGTTCCAGAATCCGGTAGTTTTCCACTTATTTCAAGATTTAATCCTTGTACTACTCCGTCTACTATATTATATACACCAGAAATATCATTTTTAGATAGAAGTTCTGTAGTACACTTTGTTTTAACTTCTTTAACTAAATTATTGGTTGATACTTCTAAACTACCTTTCTTAGATTGCTCTACTACTGCAGATACACTTGGTATTGCTATTAATGAAATTATTCCAAGTACAAGTATTACTGCAAGTAGTTCTATTAACGTAAATCCTTTTTTATTCATAATACACCCACTTACTCAACCCTATTATGGTAATTATACTACATTAAAACAACAAAAAACAATGTTTGAAACATTGTTTATCTTAATTTATTTATATTAACTGGATTATTTTCATTTAGTTTATCTTTAATAATATCAGCTATTTCTTTACCAAAGATATCTTCGATATAAGAACTTGTTAAGCAGTCATAGATATAACTTCTTTTTAAACCTGTCATTTTAGATAGTTTACCAAGTGAAGCATCTCCTACCGATAAGTAAAATGTAACAAGATCTCTTACAACTTTTTTCTTTTTCTCAAGACGTTCTTCATCTTGATTCCTATTAGATCCGCTAAATCTACCATTTTCACCTTTTAAACTATAATTATTAAGGAAAGAATTAATACCACCTTTTATATTGCCTTGCTGTTTATTATAGCGAAGAGCTTCCTGAATTAATCTATATTCTTCAGGGCCAAAGGCAACACTAATTATTCCTTCTTCTTTCAAGTATCTTTGAACGCTGGATGATGAAATACCTGTTATTTTAGATATATCATCTATTGAGATAGAATAATTACTAGCTTCAAAACATAATACAGAGCATATTACTTTTCTTCTTTTTTCATCATCAAATATTTGATGATTAATTGTAGAATATTCTTTTACTAACTCTCTATATTTTCTAGTAACTTCAGATAATTCCATTATTTAGACTCTCCCTCCATAGAAAGTACTGAAAGGAATGCTTCTTGAGGAATTTCTACACTACCAACCATCTTCATACGTTTTTTACCTTCTTTTTGTTTTTCTAGTAGTTTTCTTTTTCTTGAAACGTCTCCACCATAACATTTAGCAAGCACATCTTTTCTTACTGCTTTAATAGTTTCTCTTGCTATTACTTTAGAACCAATACTTGCTTGAACTGGTACTTCAAATTGTTGTCTTGGAATAAGTTTTCTTAAGTTTTCTACTATAGCTTTACCTCTATAATATGCAAAATCTTTATGTACTATTAAACTTAAAGCATCTACTGATTCACCATTTAATAATATATCCATTTTTACTAGGTCAGATTTTTTATATCCGACTAATTCATAATCAAATGATGCATATCCTTTAGTATAACTTTTTAATTTATCAAAGAAGTCATAAACTATTTCTGATAGTGGTATTTCATAATGAATATTTACTCTTGTAGGATCTAAATATTCCATTGATATATAAATACCTCTTTTATCTTGACATAGTTCCATTATATTACCTATATAAGTACTTGGTACTAATATATTAGTTCTAATATATGGTTCTTCTATGTGATCTATTTTTTGTCTTTCTGGTAATTTAAATGGACTATCTATTTTTTCTACTGTACCATCTGTTAAATATACATCATAAATAACTGATGGGCTTGTAGCAATAATCTCTATACCAAATTCTCTTTCAATTCTTTCTTCTATAATATCCATATGTAAAAGTCCTAAGAAACCACATCTAAAACCGAAACCAAGTGCTTTAGATGTTTCAGGTTGAAACTCTAGTGCAGCATCATTTAGTTTAAGTTTTTCAAGTGCTTCTCTTAGTTCTGGAAATTTACTTGATTCAAGTGGATATAATCCGCAGAATACCATAGGTTTCATTGGTTTATAACCTGGTACTTGTTCACTTGCTGGATTTTCAAGAAGTGTTACAGTATCTCCTACTTTAACATCATCTATATTTTTAATATTTGCTACTATAGCTCCTACTTCACCTGTTACAAGTTCTTTAACTTTCTTTTCCTTTGGAGTATGAACAAGAAGTTCTGTAACATCATAAGAAGCTCCTGTAGCCATCATCTTGATATTATCACCTAGTTTAATCTTACCATTAATAACTCTTACTAAAGCAACAATACCTCTATATGAATCATAATAACTATCAAATATTAAAGCTTGTAATTTATCATTATTATCTCCTTTAGGAGCTGGAACTTTTTCAATTATTTTTTCTACTAATTCTTTTATACCAATACCATTTTTAGCACTAGTAAGTACTATTTCATCTTCATCAAATCCTAATGTATCCATAAGTTCTTTTTTAACTTTTTCAGGATCAGCATTAGGTAAATCTATTTTATTTATTACTGGTATAATTGTTAAATGATGATCAAGTGCTAAATAAAGATTAGCTAGTGTTTGTGCTTCAATTCCTTGCGCAGCATCTACAACAAGTATTGCTCCTTCACAAGCTGCTAAACTTCTAGATACTTCATAGTTAAAGTCTACATGACCCGGAGTATCAATTAGCTGAAGAACATAATCTTCACCATTATAGTTATATCCTAGCTGAACAGCATTTAATTTAATTGTAATTCCTCTTTCTCTTTCAAGGTCCATATTATCTAGTAATTGATCTTGCATTTCTCTTTTATCAATTGCTCCTGTTATTTCAAGGATTCTATCTGCAAGAGTACTCTTACCATGATCTATATGAGCAATTATAGAGAAGTTTCTAATATTTGATTGCTTCATGAAAATCACCTATATGTATTATATCAAAAAAGAAGTATTTTTCTACTCCTTTTTTCTTTATTTAATAATATTATTTATATAATAATTATGCTCTTTTTCATAATCAAGAGTTGTTTTATCACCATGTCCTGGATAGATAGTAACATTTTTATATTTACATATCTTTTTAAGACTTTCTCTCATTAATTTATCGTCTCCGCCAATATCAGTACGACCAATACTTCCTTTAAAGATAAAGTCTCCTACAAACATAGCATCTTCTTTTTCAAAATAGATACATACTGAGTCAAGTGTATGACCAGGAACATATATTACTTCAAAAGAAAATGGTCCGATAATATTATTTCCTTCTTTCATAGAATAACGGTCATATACTTTAACATTATATTTATTTACTATATCATCAAGTGCTCCTACATGATCAAAATGATGATGAGTTATTATTACTCCAAGTACATTTAATCCTGTAAGTTCTCTATCTATTTTATAAAATTCATCACCTGGATCTATTACTAAAGCATCATTACCACTTTTTAAAATATAACAGTTAGTTTGTAATTCTCCTACTTTAATGATTTTTAAATCCATTAAATCCTCCATTTATATTATTAAATGCTTGCATACGTTCTCTTGTATTAGCAGCTTTAAATTCTCTATTACTTAAATTAACTTTAAAGTTATTTCCTTTAACACCAGTTCTAGCTTCATTTTGAGACATTCTAACTTCGTCTAAACTTCTTCTACCACCGTCAGTATTATTAAACATTTTACTAGTTGTTGTAGCAGGAGTACCTCTTGATAAAAAGTTTTTACTAAAATTATTATCCATATTATTTATTCCTTTCTAAATAATCTTTTACTGGGCCAAAAGTTCTTCTATACCCATCTATTATTCCATATTTATTTAAAGCTTCTATATGTGCTTTAGTAGGATATCCTTTATGTTTATCAAAACCATACTGTGGATAAGTAAGAGCTACTTCATCCATCATTCTATCTCTTGTTACTTTAGCAAGTACACTTGCTGCTGCAATAGTAATACTTTTAGCATCTCCTTTTATTATAGGAAGTACTTCTATATCAGTATTAAGCTTCATTGCATCAGTAATAACATAATCTACTTTTATTTTTCTTCTAACTTCATTTAAAGCTATTGTCATAGCCTTACGGCTTGCTTCTAAAATATTTATTTCATCTATCTCTTTTGGAGATACTATTCCTACTGCCCAAGCAATACTATTTTCTTTTATATAATCAAAATATTTCTCTCTTTTCTTTTCTGTTAACTGCTTAGAATCAGTAAGGCCTTCTAGTTTAAAGTCTTCTGGGAGAACGCAACATCCTGCTACTACTGGGCCATAAAGAGG
>JAEEMF010000073.1 GCA_016283075.1 Bacilli bacterium
CATTACTACTAATATAATAACTATTTTAATTATTTTCTTCATTAGGAAAAAATAGTGCTATTCACTAGCACTATCATTATCTTCTCTAACTTCGGCTTGAATTTCTTCTAGAATTGTTTCGATTATTTTCCACTCAGCATCTGTTTCGATTGGTTTTAATTCACTTTGTGGTTTATCTGGATCATATATTGAAGCATATACCATCATATTACCACTTTCATCTTTTGTGTTATCTGTATATACGATATAGTTCTTTTTAGTTTCATCTGATTCAAATGTAAAAAGTACTTCGCATTCTACTTCTTTTCCTTCATTATTTAATGCTTTAAAAGTCATTTTTTCTTCCATGTTAATTTCTCCCTTTCTCTATATCTAAATATGTTTGCAAAATAATATTTGCAGCCATTTTATCTACAACTTTTTTTCTTTTCTTTCTAGATATATCAGCTTCTAACATATAGTTATGAGCAGATACTGTAGAAAGTCTTTCATCTTGCATAACAACATCAATATTTAATTCTTTAATAAGTTTATCTTTAAAGTTTAAACATCTTTCTGCTGCTTCTCCAACGGTGTTATTCATATTCTTTGGTAATCCTAAAATAATCTTTTCTATGTTATTTAAATTTGTAGCATCTTTAAGTAAACTAATTGCTTTATCATAGTCTCCTTCTTCAAAATGAAGCGTAGTAAGCCCACTAGCAATAGTTTTAGTTTCATCACTAATTGATACTCCAAGAGTTCTTGTACCTAGGTCTAAACCTAAATATCTCATATTATTTTATAAACTCCTTAACAAGTACTTCAATTATTTTAGTACGGTCATATTTAACTATTTTCTTTCTAGAACCTTTATATGATGATATATATCCAGGATCATCACTTACTAGATATCCAACAATTTGATTAATTGGATTATATCCTTTTTCTTTTATGTTTTCAGCTATCTCCTTTATCATCATTGCAACTTCAGCATTTTCAATATCATTTGTGCTATAAGTTTTAGTTTCATCCATAACAATCACCTACTTTATGAATACACCTATATTCTATCATTAATCACTTTATTAATCAAGAATTATCCTCTTTATACTTAGTATGAATAATCCTCCTAAACAAGACCATTTACATAGATATTAGTACCATCTTCTAAAAGTATAATTATGAAATCTAAATTATCTTTAGAAGATTTTTTAAATACGCCTTTTACTTTACTTTTAGATTGTTGTTCATACTTACTATTAAATAAGTATCCATCACTAGATATTACGTATTCTGGTTTTAAATTAGAGGTAATTAGTAGATTAGCTTTATCATTTAGAATTGTTCCTACATCTACTCTTCTATCTTTTAAAATAGATAAGTTTTCTGAAAATACTACAAATGTATCTATACTATACTCTTTATTATTATCTAAATAGTAATAATTATCATTAATAGTTTTTACTACGTATCTATAAGTACTATCACCTTTTTCATATGTCTTGTAGCAGTCTAGTACATATAATTTATCTACTTCATAATATCCTACATCACTAAAATTATAGTTTTTATAATCATTAGCTTTTGTAGCTTTATCTATACTATACTCTCTTGTATCAACAGATAATTCACTTATTTGATTATCTACTGAAACTATTATTACTTCTTCATAATATCCATTTTTATGTACAAACATAGATTCTATGTTTTCAATTTTTTGACTATTTAATTCTTTACCATCTTTAGAAAGTACTTTTAAATCAATATTTTTATCTTTTAAAGTTATTGTTAAGAATTTATAAGGACTAGAAGAATTTGATTTAACTTCTAAATTAAATGTTTTTTCCATATCTTCAAGTTTAGATGGAGTAATTTTACTATCACTAGGTAAATCTTCATCTAAGTATTCTACTTTAGAAAAACCTAGTTCTAATAACTGTTTATCTACGTAGTAATCTTTTTCATCTATACTAGCTTTAATACATGCTTCTGAAATTATACTTTCTATACATTCTTTTGCTACCACTTCATCTTCAGTACTTGTAACAATATCATCAGGTGTTACTGGATTATTTACTACTTCTTCAGGAGTTTTCATTATAAAGAATATAATAGTTCCTATTAAAAGTAATACTGCTATAGTAACAAGAGGCATAGCAAATCTACCATTATCAGTATAATAATCATCTACCATATCTTTAGCCATTTCATCTATATCAAGTTTTTTTTCTTCTTTCATTTTAATCACCTATTGTCATAATTATAACATAATTTAAGGTACAAAAAAACTGCTAAAAAGCAGCATTTGATATAAACATATTAGTACCATTATTAAATGTAATAATAAGTTCTTTATTTGTATAAGTAAATACACTTGATACTGTAGAATTAGATACTATTTCATAATCAGTGTTATATAAAATATTATCAGTACCTATTATATATAAAGGTTTACTATCTTTTTCTATAATAAGTGATGCTGTATTCATCTTTTTACCATTTACCACTACATCTAAGTTATTTAGTACACTTACTTTTCTACTAAATGTTTTATAGGTATCTTTATTATAGTATTCATCATTATCTAAGAAGTAATGTTGTCTATTATTTTCTCCTAAGAAATAGAAGCTTCCTTTATAATTAGAAAGAAGTACTACATCATAATAATAACCTTTTGATGCTCTAGCAAATAAATTTTTCTTTAAATTACCAGTTTTATTTATTTCTAAAGAATATACTTCTACATCATCATTTACCAAGAATAAATATAATGTATCATCAGTACTATATTGTTTAAATTTTTTTACGTTTGAAACAGTTTGATATTCTACTTCTTTATTATTTTCATAATAATATAAAGTTACAATATCACCATTTAATGTAACTTTAACTTTATTATCTATTTCAGCAGAAGTTACATCATCTAAAGTAGTAATACTATCTTTAGTAGTAAAACTACTTACACTTGTTAAATATGAAACTTTATTAAATTCAAAAGCTGCTAATGATGAATCACTATAATATTTTCCACCATCTATATTTTCTTTAACACATGATAAGAAACTAACATCAGTTGTTAAACAAATACTTGGTGTTTTACTAATGATTTTTACATCATCACTTGATGTAGGAAATACTAAGTTAGAATTTCCATTATCATTATTACTACCATTATTTGATGGATTATAAGAATTTTTCTTATCTTTAAAAGCAGTAAAATATATAGATATTCCTATTAAAGATAAAAGTACTAATACTACTATTACAAGTACTACTTTTCCTCCTTTAGGTGTTTCATCTATAACTTCTATTTTACTTCCACAGTCTTTACAATAGATTGATCCTTCTGGATTTTCAGATCCACATTTTATACATTTCATATACTTCACCTATTATAATTATACAACAAAAAAGAAGAAAAGTCTTACTTTTCTTCTAATACAGCTTTAATTCTTCTTACTCCAGCAGAAGAAGCTTCTTCTTTTTTGATTACGAAGTGACCTAATTCACTTGTATTTTTAACATGAGGTCCACCACATAATTCTTTAGATACTACTCCGTATTTACTATTACCTATAGAGTATACTGTTACTACATCTGGATATTTTTCTATAAACATACATTCAGCACCTGATTTAATAGCATCTTCTTTATTCATAGATTCTACTGTTACATCAAGACCAGCTTCAATCCATTCATTTACTAAATCTTCAGCTTTTTTCTTTTCTTCATCAGAAAGTTTGTGATCACAAGAAAAATCAAAACGCATTCTTTCATCAGTAATATTAGATCCTTTTTGATGTACATCTTTATTTACAGCTATTTTAAGTGCTGCATTTAAAAGATGTGTTGCAGTATGATATCTAGTTTCTATTTCAGAGTTACCAGCAAGTCCACCTTTAAATTTACCAGCACTTGCTGTTCTAGATAATTCTTGATGTTCTTTAAATTTAGCTTTATATCCTTCTACATCTACTTTTACACCTGCTTCTTTAGCAAGTTCTTCTGTAAGTTCAATTGGGAATCCATATGTATCAAATAAATGGAATGCAGTAACACCATCTATATCTTTATCACATACTTTATTAAATTCTCTTAAACCTTTTTCAAGTGTTCTATTAAATTTAACTTTTTCATTATTAAGTCCTTCTAATACTACATTTCTATTATCTACTAATTCTTTATAGTAAGTACTATACATATCAAGTAGTTTAGTAGCGATTCTTTGTTCCCAGTCACTATTAATATCAATACCTAAGTTTTTAGCATGTCTAATTGCTCTTCTAATTAATCTTCTTAATATATAACCTTGATCTGTATTAGATGGTTTAATTCCGGCTGGATCAGCTAAGATAAATACTGATGTTCTTAAGTGATCAGCAATAATTCTCATTGATTTTTCATTACCCTTATATTCTTTACCAGATATTTCTTCTATTAAAGAAATAATTGGAGACCAAATGCTTGATTCATAGTTATCTCTTTTTCCTTCTAAAATAGCAGTTGTTCTTTCAACACCCATACCTGTATCAATATTTTTAGAAGGTAATTCTGTTACTGAACCATCAGCATGTTTTTCAAATTGCATAAATACGTCATTCCAGATTTCAACCCATCTTTCATCTTCAGTATCAAATACTTCTGGAATTTCATCATCACTTCTAAAATAGAACATTTCAGAGTCTGGTCCACAAGGGCCAGTTTCTCCTGCTATCCAGAAATTATCTTCAGAAGTTCTAGCAATTCTTTCTTTTGGAATACCAAGACTAAGCCATTTATTATATGCTTCTTCATCAAATGGTAATAAATCATTACCAGCAAATACTGTAACAGCTAGTCTTTCTACTGGAATGTTAAGTACTTTTGTTAAGAATTCGAAACTCCACTCTATAGCTTCTTCTTTAAAATAATCTCCTAAACTCCAGTTACCTAACATTTCAAAGAATGTATGGTGATATGTGTCACCAATATTATCTAAATCGTTTGTTCTTATACATTTTTGATAGTCAGTAAGTCTTGTACCATATGGATGTTTTTGCCCCATTAAATAAGGAATTAATGGTTGCATACCAGCGGTATTAAAAAGTACTGATGGGTCATTTTCTGGTACTACTGGAGCACTAGGAATTTGTTTATGACCTTTACTAACAAAAAAGTTTATATATAAATCTTTTAAGTTCATGTTATCTACCTATAACCTTTCTAATTTCTTCTACTACTTCATCTATAGTCATATTTGAAGTATCAATATATGTTTGCTCATCTGTACGCATTAAGGATCCTACTTCTTTATGCATATCAGCATAATCTCTTTCTTCAATACTCTTTTTAATTTCTTCTAAAGAACTTTCTATTCCTTTTTCTAAATTTTGTTTATATCTTCTATTTGCTCTTTCATTAATACTAGCATCTAAATAGAATTTATAATCTGCATTAGGAAATACTACTGTAGTAATATCTCTTCCTTCCATAATGACATCATCACTATTAGCCATTCTTCTTTGAAGATCTACCATGTACTCTCTAACTTTAGGAATACTTGATACTTTAGAAGCTGCACTAGATACTTCAGGTGTTCTTATTTTAGATGATACATCTATATCATCTAAATAAGTTTTTGCATCTAAAGTAAATCTAACATTAATTTTTGAAGCGGCATCTATTATAGCATCTTTATCTTCTAAATCAATATTATTTTCAAGTACTTTAAGTGCTAAACATCTATAAGTTGCACCTGTATCTATATATAGAAGATTACATTTTTCTCCTACTATTTTACTAATTGTTCCTTTACCAGATCCTGCTGGACCATCTATAGCTACTATCATACTAATCACCTATTATCTTTTCTATTTTCTTTCTTAAATCATAAACTGTACCATCATTTTCAATTACGTAATCATATTTAGAGAAGTTATCTAAACCTGTTTCAGTTTTATGTTCTTTTTGTTCTTTTGTAAGGCCTCTTTCTCTTTTACCTTCTACTCTTATTACTGATACATTTTCAAAATTATCTTTTATATAATTAATTTCATCTTCAAATCTCGCATCAGTAATAATAATTACATCATAAAAATATGAATATACTTTAACATCTTCTACTACTCTATTAACAAGCATGTGTTCATCAATATGGGTTTTAATAAGTTCTACTCCTACTTGTTGTAAAAATTCTCTTGGTTTAGTATCTTCATTACCATCCCATCCTAGAACATTTTTAGCATACTCCTTTAAATAAGATGCATAAGCTAGTGATATAGATTTCTTACCTTTTTTGAAATATATATCCTCAATCATTGTAGAAAGAAGTGTTTTTCCAGATCCTGCCTTTCCACTTAAAACATAAATTCTTGGTTTTTTATTAACAAATTCCATATTTCCTCCTTATATAGAAAAAACCACAGTCTTTCTAGGAACGAAAAGACCGTGGTACCATCCTAATTTATTCTTAATTTTAATAACGGTATCACCCGGCATGTATTAAATGCACTCAGAAGTAGCTTTCAGTAACTTTATATCTTAGTTTCCACCAAACACTAAGTCTCTATAAAATAAATATTACTTACTTTTCTTCGTCTTTGATTTATTTGAATGATAATATACCATACTTTTCGTTAAAATACAATACTATAACTTTAAGTGCTGCAATAAGTGGTGTAGCAATTATCATTCCAAATATTCCCCAGAAATGACCAAATATAAGTAATCCAATAATAATTGTTACTGGATGTAACTTTGTTGTTTTACTAAGTATTACTGGTTGTAAGAAGTTACCTTCTAAGAACTGAATTACACATAGTACGATAACTGTTGCAATTCCTACTGGTACACCTTGTGCAAATCCTACAATTACAGCTGGAATAGCTCCAATATATGGACCTGCATAAGGAATAATATTAGTTATTCCGCAGAATAGTCCAAATAGTAGTGGTGCTTTAAGTCCTGCAAAATATAAACCTATTGAACTTATTATAAAGATAAATGTACAGTCTAAAATAGATCCTACTACAAAGCTTTTTAAAGCTCCATTTATATTACCAAGTAATTCTTTTGTATTAGTTTGTATTTTCTTAGGTAAGAATGTAATTAATGAATCACTACTATCAAAACTAATTAAGAAGAAGAATCCAATAATTAATCCTACTAATATAGTACCAACACCTGATAAGAATGATGTTAATGTATTTATAATAGTTGCAGGTAAATTAGAAGATATTTCTGTACCAAGTGCTTCTATTTTAGTAAACATTGTAGTTTTAATACTATCTACATTTACATAAGATAAATTACCAAGAGATGAGAACACTCCATTTATCTTCTTTTGTACTGAATCAACAACACTAGGAATAATTAAACTAAAATCATGTAACTGATTATATAGTGTTGGAAGCATTGTAGCAAGTATTAACCCTATAATTCCAAGGAATACTACATATACAATAAGTACTGCAAATACTCTTTTTATTTTCTTTCTTTCTAACCATTTAACAAGTGGATTAAATAACCAAGCAATAACTATTCCTATAAATAAAGGAGTAATTATTTTAACAAGTGTTAATAAGAATTTAAATACACCTGCTTCCTTACATAATATTATAAGTCCATATATAGTTAAAATAACTGCCATATATAAACCTATTCTAAGTAGTCTTTTAACTAAACTGATAATATTGTTAATGCCTTTAATATCTAATTTTTCTTTGGCATTTTTAATTTCTACTTCAATTTCTTTATTCATATCATCACCTACTTTAATTATAATATAAGAAATAATAATAATAAAGGTAAAAAGTAAAGTATTTGACATTTTTATATGTTATAATGTTTATGGTGATAAAATGATAAAGAATTTATTTTGTGGTATGCTTGTAGGTATAGCAAATATTATACCTGGTGTATCAGGTGGTACTATAATTGTTATACTTGGTTTATTTGATAAATTAATGGAATCTATATCCAATATATTTAAAATAAAAATTAGTTTTAAAGAAAGATTAGAAAACTTATGGTTTGTACTTCAAGTAGTTATTGGAGCTGGTATAGGACTAGTACTATTTGCTAAAGTACTTAACTATTTATTTAGTCATTTTGAACTTCAAACACTTGCTTTCTTTGCTGGATTAATACTTCTTAGTATTCCAATGCTTAAGAAAGAAGAACTAAATGGTAAAAAGACTAATTATTTATTCTTTATACTAGGAATTATTACTATTGCTTTAATAGCATATCTAGTTCCTGATTCTAAAGAAAGTACTATTACTTATAATGAATTAATTGCTAAAAACTTAAGTTTTGGTTACATAATTGTACTTGTACTACTAGGATTTATATCAGGTGCTACTATGATATTCCCTGGTATATCTGGATCAATGATATTACTAGTTCTTGGATGGTATCACTTATTTAAATCTTATGTAGCATATGTAACATCATTTAATATCAAAATACTTATTCCACTTATGTTAATTGCTATTGGTGTAGGTCTTGGTATTATAGCAAGTGCTAAATTAACTAATTATCTTTTAAAAAATCATAAAGTTAATACAATGAGTTTTATATTAGGATTAATACTTGCTAGTGCAGTTATTATATTCTTCCCTATTAAAACAGAGTTATATACTTTAGTAGGAATAATTACTTCTATAATTACATTTATTATAGGTGGATCACTTATATATTTACTTGATAAACTAAAAAATAAAAAGGCTTAAGCCTTTTTTATTTTACTTGTAATTTTATAAATTGGAAATCTAAGAATGCATAATCATTATCATATTCTTTTTCTTTAAAGTTTTTTAAAAACTTACTCATCTTTTTTAAATCATCTAAACTTGATTTATTAATAATAGTATCAATATCTATTACTTTTTCATTATCTTTAGAAGTCATTACCGAGTATTCATGTTCTTTTATTTTAGAATCAGTTTCTAATATATCATTTTTTAATTCTTCTCTTCTTCTTTCATAACGCGGTTTTATAGTATTCATTACTCTCTTAAGTTTAATATAATTATATCTTTGGAGCATTACTAAATATAAATTTAAAATAGCACCTACTATATAAGCAGTACTTACTACTGGAAATAGTTTAGCTATACAAAGAAGAGCACCTAATACATGAATAGCTGAATTAGCGAATATTCCCTTTTTATAGACATTCATATTTTCATAAGTAAGTTTCCCTATAAAATAATTACCTGGAGTCTCATTACCTTTCATAGCATGAAGTATATATTTAGCATTTACTAAAACTATTTTTTGTACTACTTTTACTCCAAGGAGTTCATATATACGAAGTTCAATATTATTTTTTTTCATAATATCACCTTTTCGTATATGCTAACATAATAATAATTACTAAACAATAAAAAAATAGTACATAGTACTATTTTTCATTTGTATTATTACCGTCATCATATATAGATACTTTTTCATCATTAATATCTACTTTTACTTTAAACATAGTTTTAAAGTAATCTTTATATCTAGCAAGTACTTCTCTTATATCTCTTTTAAATTGTCCACTATAATCCATTGTACTTGCATCTGCACCATATGCATCTATACCAAGTTTTCTTGCTATATAGATAGCTCTATATAAATGATAATCTTGTGTTACTACTATTACTTTTTTAGCATCAAATATCTCTTTTAAACGGTACATACTTTCATATGTATGAATACCATAATGATCTACTAAGATTTGTTCACTTGGTACTCCCATATTAGTAGCATAGTTTTTCATAGCAATAACTTCATTATAATAATCAGATGAGTTATCCCCACTCATTATTATCTTTGAAGATACTCCTGTATTATATAAATGAATACCTTTATCTAAACGGTCTTGAAGCATAGGACTAGGAGATCCATCTGGTCTAACACTTGCGCCTAATACAACTATAGCATCAAATGTATCTGATACTTCTCCTTTATATATATATTGTTTTGAGAATCTTGTCATATGTAGATTTACACCTACTACTGATAAAGTAAGAAGAATAATTAGAGCAATTATTGTTCCTAATATTATTTTTACTACTTTAAATATTTTACTCATTTTTATCCTCCTAACAAATAATATTATACACTAAAGAGAAAAATAAAAGAAGTATTCTCATACTTCTTTACACAGTCATTAGTTCTTTTTCTTTTTCTTTAAATTTATCATCTACAACTTTGTTGTATTTATTGATTAAATCTTGAACATCTGCTTCCATACCTTTTTTCTCATCTTCAGTAGCTTCACTTTTTTTAATATCGTTCATTGCATCTTGTCTTGCATTACGTAGTGCTACTTTAGCATCTTCACAGATTTGCTTTGCTTGTTTTACATAGTCTCTTCTTGTTTCTTCTGTTAAAGCTGGAATATTTAAAATAATAGTTTCACCATTATTATTAGGTGTTAAACCAATATTTGCTTCAAATATTGCTTTTTCAATAGAACCAATAGTACTTCTATCAAATGGTTTAATCATAAGTTGTCTTGCTTCTGGAATTGAAATAGTTGCTAATTGTTTAAGTGGTGTATCTGCACCATAATAGTTAACCATTACACCATCTAATATAGCTGGATTTGCTCTTCCTGCTCTAATATTAGTAAGTCTTTTATCTAAAGACTCCATAGCACTTTCCATATTCATTTCAGTTTCCATTAATATATCGTCCATATTATTCCTCATTTCTATCAATATAATATATTATATTTAGTATTTTTTCAATACTTAAGATAAATGTTTAATGGTATTAACAACTAGTTGATACTCATCAAATCTTTTCTCTACTTTAGCATTAATTCCTAAAACATCTCCTACTTTTATATCAGTATATTTTTCATATGTTTTAGGAAATAATACTACATCTACTTTATTTACTTCATCACTACCAGTAATAAATAGCATCTTATCTCCTTTTTTAGTTGTAACTTCATTTACTCTATCTACAAGTAAAACTATATTAACATTCTTATCGAAATATTTGGATAGTTCACTTATAAAAGTTACTCCTTTTAAAGTTTTATACTCTGTTACTGGATGATCTGTTAAATAGAATCCTAAAGAATCTATTTCATATTTAAGTAATTCATTTTTAGAATATTCTTCATATTCTTTTATTTCTGGTTTTAAATTAAATTCATCATCAAAACCACTACTAATTTCACTATAATTAATTAGTTCATCTAAATTATTAATAAGTGTTTTTCTGTTATATCCTAGTGGTGATAATGCGCCTGAATATATTAAAGTAGTAATAGTTTTTTGATTTAGAATTTTACCATAACATCTTTTAAAGAAATCATAGATATTTTCAAATTTACCATTTTTTCTTTCTTCTACTATAAGTGAGCAAGTGTTATTACCTAGTCCTTTTATTAAGGATAAAGGAAGAACTATACTACTACCTTTTATAGTAAACTCTTTATCACTTTCATTGATATTAGGTACTAATAGTTTGATATCTTTACTCTTACATTCATAGATATATTCTTTTATTTTTTGATCACTACCTAAGAAGGTATTCATAAGAGCTTTTAAATAATTAAGTGGATAATTAGCTTTTAAATATGCCATAAAGTACGATACTATAGTATACGCTACAGAATGGGATTTATTAAATCCGTAAGAAGCAAACTTAAGTATTAAGTTATATACTTTTATAGCTGTATCTTTAGAGTGACCATTACTAATGCAACCACTAATAAACTTATCTTTTTCTTTAATAAGTATTTCTTCTTTTTTCTTGCTCATTGCTCTTCTTAGGATATCTGCTTCACCTAGTGAGTATCCAGCAAGAGTTCTTGCTATTTCCATTATTTGTTCCTGATAAATAATAATTCCATATGTACTAGAAAGAATCTTTTCAAGAGACTTATCTATATAAGTTATTTCTTCTTTGCCTTCTTTTCTTCTAATATATGAATCTATATTATCCATAGGTCCTGGTCTAAACAACGCTATTGCTGCAAATAAATCATCTATACTAGTAGGTTTAAACTTCTTTAAGAAATTAATCATTCCTTCTGATTCAAACTGGAATATTCCTAGAGTACTACCATTTGTAAATACATCCATTGTTTTTTTATCATTTAAATCTATATTATCAAATGATAAATCAATACCTATATCATCTACTATATTATGTATAATAGTTAAGTTTTTTATAGCAAGAAAATCTATTTTTAATAGACCAAGTTCTTCTAAATAATTCATAGAATAACTTGTAGTATAAAAATCACTATGTGATTTATCAAGAGGTATTATATTAGTTAAATCTTCATTACACATAATAATACCTGCTGCATGAATAGTAGTATGTCTTTTTAAACCTTCAAACTTTAAGGCTATATCATACATTTTTGAAAGTTCATTATCTAGTTTTATATAATCTCTTAATTTACTATTTTTAGTTATATTTTCTTTTAAAGATAATTTAGAATCTATATTCTTACAAATGTAATCTACTACACTTTGATCTATATCCATTGTTCTAGATACATCACGAATAACTTGTTTAGACTGAAGTGTACCAAAAGCTATTATAGGTACTACTTTCTTTTCTCCGTATTTATTCATACAGTATTTTATTAAGTCTTCTCTTTTATCGTCCTGAATGTCTATATCTATATCTGGCATAGTTACTCTCTCAGGATTTAAGAATCTTTCAAATAATAAATCATATTTTAAAGGATCTACTGTAGTTATATTAAGTAGATATGATACTAATGATCCAGCAGCACTTCCTCTACCTGGTCCTATATAAATATTATTTTCTTTAGCATATTTAATGATATCCCATACTAAAAGGAAATAATCATTAAATCCCATTTTATTAATAATATCTAGTTCATGTTTTAATCTATCTTTATAAGTATTACTTACACTTGTTCCAAAGATTCTTTTTAAACCTTCTATACATAATTTTTTTAAATAAGAAAAACTATCTAGATTATCAGGACACTTATATTTAGGAAGTAATCCTTCTTTATATTCTAAGGTAACATTACAGTCACTTACTATTTTATAAATATTATTAATATCTTCACTAAAATATTTTTTAATAGTATCTTCATCAATTATATAGTTATTTTTAGTAGATATCTTTACTCCTGAAGAGAGCACTCCCTCTTTAATACCTACTAAGTATTCTAAGTATTTATAATCATTTTTATATAAATATAATGTTTCATTCATATATAGAAGATTATTACCTTTTAAAGATTTTCTTTCTTCTATACTTTTATAAGATTTATATATATCTTTAAAGAAGGATAATTCTTTTTCTAAACTATTAGTATCACTAGTTAATATACATATTAAATCTTCACTATATTTTTTAAGCTCTTCTAAAGTAATATCCCTTTCACTAGTTATAGTAGATATCTTACAAAGATTTTTATATCCATTATTATTTTTAGCATATAGTACTACTTTACCATTATAATTTATTTCTAAACCAATAATAGGTTTAATATCACTAGATGTACATGCTTTATAAAACTCTACTACACCGTACATAGTATTATCAGTAATAGTAAGTGCTTTTATATTTTTTTCTTTAGCATAGCTAATTAAGTCACTTATTTTAATCATACTCTCTAAAAGAGAATTATCTGTTTTTATATAAAGTGGTGCAAACATACTATTACCTCCTATCTATTAATATTTTACCATATTTTTACTGGATTTCCTTTTTTTATAAGTAAAAAAGATAGAATATAATTCTATCTTTTATATGATTACATCTACAAGCATACCTAGTATAACACCTACTAAATAAATTATAGATAATATAGATAAGTTTTCTTTCATATTTTTATTAGTTTTAAATAATATTAGAATACCTAAACCACTACCTGTAAGTAATCCTGAAAGCATAGTACCTAGAGTTACCATTTTAGATAAATATAACTCTGTAATAATAACACTACTAGCACAGTTAGGAATTAAACCTACTAAACTAGCTAGGAAGTAAGTAAAGATATTTTTACTTAATAAGATATTACTAATAGTATCCTCTCCTACAAAATAAATAACAAGTCCTATTAATACATTAGCAAGTAATATAAATAAAGAAATTTTTAAAGTGTGAATTAAACTTGCAATAAAAATGTTTTCTTTATCACAGTGACAATCATCATGATCACATATTTCACTTATATGTTCTTTATCTTTCTTCTTATATATAAGGTCTATAATAATACCTACAGTGATACCTACTAAAACTTTAAAACCTATTATTTTAAGAAGTAGTACTGCACTAGCTTTTTCACTTATCATAATTGGTAACATCTCATCACTTGTTGATAAGAATATTGCTACTATAGTACCAAGTGTTATTACATGACTTGAAAATAGATTAGCAGCCATTGTACCAAAACCACATTGTGGAAGTGCTCCTAGTACTGATCCTACTACTGGACCATATTTTTTATTCTTTTCTAATACTGTTTTACTTTTCTTACTTAATTTATGTTCAATAAATTCTAAGAAAAGAAAAGTTACTACTAAATAAGGTATAACCTTAATAGTATCTAATAAACTATCTAATAATACATCTAACATTTATATTCCTCCTACTTACAGTTTTCACATATTCCATTTAAAATAATATTCTTATTTGATGGGATAAAATTATGTTCTTTTGATATATGAGAAAGTAAATCACTTAAACAATCACAATCTACGTGGATAAGTGTTCCACACTTATTACACTTTAAATAAAAGTGATTCTCTTCATTACAATCCTCTAAATACTGATAATATGTTTGTTTATCTGAACCTATAGTTTTTTTTATACGATCTTCCTCTACTAGTTTATCTACTAAACGATATATAGTAGTAAGTCCTATATCACTTACATTTTCATATATTTCCTTAATAGTAAACTCTTTTTTAGTATTCTTTAAGATATTCATAATCATATCTTTTTGTTTAGTATTATAATTAATATTTCTTGTCATATAGCACCTTCTTTCAATTTGAAAATCATTTTCATATTCAATATTAACACACCCTAAATACTAAGTCAATAAAAAAGATACAAAATCTTTGAAAACATTTGACTTATAATAAAAATTATGATAAAGTTATATAGCGTGAAGGAAAAAAATCAATAACTATGTGAGGAGGATTAACATGGCTAAAAAAGGTACTAAAAAATCTCCATTATTTGGAAATAGAAGATCTCATGCTTGTAACGCTACTAAACATGCTCAAAAATGTAATTATCAAAATGTTACATTAGAAAACGGTGTTACTGTTAGAAAACCAGCAAGAGAAATTAGATCAATGAAAAAAGCTGCTTAATTAGCAGTTTTTTAATTTGTATAAAAAAAAATGAAGAGAAATTATTTCTCTTCATTTTTTTGTGTATCTATAAATGCATCATGTCCATTTAAATCTACTTTTTCAGATAAGTCTTCTTTTAGAACTAATTTAGTAGCAAGTGTTTCTTTCATGATAAAGTCTTTTTGATTATTAATAGCTTCTTTTACTTCATCATCACTATTATAGAAAATAGTAATTCTATCAATTATATCGTAATCTTTTACTTTACGCATATTTTGAACTTTAGAAATAAATTCTCTTGCTATACCCTCTTCAATTAATTCTTTAGTAAGTTCAGTATTTAAAATAATAAAGTTATTATTTTCCATACCAACATTGAATCCTTCTTTAGAAGATATTCTAACATCTACCATATCTCTAGTTATTTCTTTATCCTCTCCACCAATATTCATAGTGATAGATTCTCCAGCTTCTAACTTAGATATTTCTTCTTTAGATAAACCTTCTAGTTTAGTTTGGAATTCTTTAATAAGTGGTCCAAATACTTTACCTACTTCTTTGAAGTTAGGTTTAACAGACATATTCATATATTCATCTAAGTTGTCAGTAAAGATAACATCCTTAATATTTAATTCTTCTTCAATAAGTGGTACTAAATCACTAATTAGTTCTTTATTCTTACCATCTATTAATGCTTCACTAAGTGGTTGTCTTACTTTTATCTTAGTTTCTTCACGAACATATCTACCTACTGAAATTAAACTTCTTACTAAATCCATTTTTTCTTCAATATGTTCATTTATTAATTTAGAATCACTTACTGGGAAGTCTTCTAAATGTACTGATTCTTTTCCAGTTAATTTCTTATAAATTTCTTCAGTAGTATAAGGTATTACTGGAGCAATTAATTTACATAAGTTAACTAATACTTCATAAGTAGTTATATATACACTCTTCTTAGAGTTATCTAGCTCACTACCCCAGAATCTATTTCTATTTCTTCTGATATACCAGTTAGATAAATCCTCTGATACAAATGTAGTAACATCTCTTACAACGGCATTTAAGTCATATGCATCATAACCTTTAGTTACATTTTCAACTAATTTGTTATATTTAGAAATTAACCATTTATCAATTTCTTCTCTTTCTTCATATGGAACATTACACTCTTTTATATCAATATTATCGATATTAGCATATGTTTCAAAGAATGAATAAGTATTCTTTAAAGGATTAAAGAATTTAGAATGAACTTCTTTAAGACCTTCTTCATCAAATTTAAGTGGAGTCCATGTTGGAGATACATAAGCAAGATAGAATCTTACTGTATCTGCTCCATATTTATGCATAATAGTAAATGGTTCAACAGCATTACCTTTTGATTTATGCATCTTTTGTCCAAATTTATCAAGTAATAATTCGTTAACTAGAACATTTTTATAAGGACTCTTTCCTGTTACAAATACTCCTAGTACGATTAGAGAGTAGAACCAACCTCTTGTTTGGTCAATACCTTCAGCTATAAAGTCAGCTGGGTATTGAGACTCCCATAACTCTTTATTTTCAAATGGATAATGATATTGTGCAAAAGGCATTGCTCCTGAGTCAAACCAACAGTCAATAACTTCTTTAACTCTTGACATTTTCTTACCACATTTTGGACATTTAATATGAATATCATCTACATATGGTCTATGTAAATCTATTGTTTCTGGATCTACAGATTCAATAGCTTTTTCTTTAAGTTCTTCTCTAGAACCGATCATTTCATCATGACCACATGAACATCTCCATAAAGGAAGTGGAGTACCCCAATATCTATTTCTAGATATAGCCCAGTCATTCATATTTTCAAGCCAGTTACCAAAACGTTTTTC
>JAEEMF010000074.1 GCA_016283075.1 Bacilli bacterium
CATCTTCATTATTTACTAATTTATGAAGAAATTCGGCATATTTACATGTATCAAGAGTTTTTCTATGGTTTTCCCAAAAGGTAAACCATTTATTAAATGATTCACTTTTTTCTA
This sequence comes from Bacilli bacterium, assembly GCA_016283075.1. GTDB lineage: Bacteria > Bacillota_I > Bacilli_A > RF39 > UBA660 > RGIG4266. The sequence continues at coordinate 115 of JAEEMF010000074.1, forward strand.
TTCTTCTAGTAGAACTAGGTTCGCAGTTGAACTCTACTCCATATTTTCTAGTAGAATATATTAAAAAGTCTAAGTTATAATCAAGCTCTCTATTAAATACATCATTTACCTCTATTCCCCTAAGAATAGGTTCAAGACTACTTATCTTTTCCCATAACAAGAATTCATTGTCAGTATATAGTTCTGGCACTGAATATGTATGGTATATTCCCCACACTTTTTCCATAAATATACACCCTTTCAAACCATTTTGTATTTTAATAGAATATAGTAATAATGTCAAATTATTAGGCAAGAAAAAAGAGCTAAAAAGCTCTCAATAAGTACTATTTAATATCCTTTAAAGCCTCATCGATTGTTTTATACTTTTTAGGTTTAGTTTTGCCCGCTTCTATTTCTTCTACTTCTTTAATAGCATTTAGTAATCTAGAATTAACTTTATTTTTATTACTATTTGTTTTCTTTTTATTATTAATATTAGACATATAATCATCCCCACTCTAATGTAACAATAACATTATTTGAAATATTGTCAATGTAATTAAATAAAAAATCGAACTATATAGTTCGATTATTATACTACTAACGGTGCCGACTGTAGGATTTGAACCTACGACCTATGCGTTACGAGGGCATTGCACTACCAGCTGTGCTAAATCGGCATTTGGCTGCCCCAGTTAGATTCGAACTAACGCATCGTGGAGTCAGAGTCCACTGCCTTACCGCTTGGCCATGGGGCAATACATATATAGTATAGCACAAAAAAGAAGAGTTGTTACTCTTCTATTCCATATTTTTCTATATATTCATCATATGATATTTGCTTATCATTATATGAACAATCTTTTTTAAGTTCAATTAGTCTATTACAAACACTATCAATTATTTCATGGTCAAATGTAGAAATAATTAAACAGCTATCATATCTTTTTAAACCTTCATTAAGTGCAGTAATAGATTCAATATCTAAATGGTTTGTTGGTTCATCAAGTAGTAATACATTTCCTTTTTCAAGCATTACTTTAGAGAACATACATCTTACTTTTTCTCCTCCGGAAAGAACATTTACTTTCTTAAGTGATTCTTCTCCGGAGAAAAGCATTCTTCCTAGGAATCCTCTTACAAAAGATTCTTCTTTATTTGTACTATATTGTCTTAACCATTCTACTAAGTTGATACTTTCAGTAAAGTATTTACTATGATTCTTTTCAAAATAAGATATTTGTACTGTAGAACCCATACTTATTTTCCCACTATCTGGTTTAATATTACCACTTATTATATTTAGAAGTGCTGTCTTAGCTATTTCATTAACTCCTATTAAGGCTATTTTATCACCAGGTCTAATTGTTAAATTAAAGTTATTTAAAACTTGTTTACCATCTTGACTATAGCATATATTTTCTAGAGTTATTATTTCTTTACCTAGTGGTCTATCTATTTCAAAATTAATATATGGATACTTACGACTAGATGGTTTAATTTCATCTAATTCTATTTTTTCTAGAGATTTCTTTCTAGATGTTGCTTGTTTAGATTTAGAAGCATTTGCTGAGAATCTAGCAATAAAGTCTTGTAATTCTTTAATCTTTTCTTCTTTTTTCTTATTAGAATCTTTCATTTGTTTTTGAATTAACTGACTTGATTCATACCAGAAATCATAGTTACCTACAAATAAAGAAATCTTTTCATAATCTATATCCACCATATGAGTACATACTTTATTTAAAAAGTGACGATCATGTGATACTACTAAGACTGTGTTTTTAAAGTTAATTAAGAATTCTTCAAGCCACATAATGCTTTTACTATCAAGACCATTTGTAGGTTCATCTAGTAGTAGTATATCTGGATTACCAAAAAGTGCTCTTGCTAATAATACTTTTACTTTTTCCGAGTCTTTTAATTCACTCATATTTGTATATAACATATCTGGTTTTATACCAAGACCATCTAGAAGCTCAGAGGCATCGCTTTCAGCTTGCCATCCATTTAAAGATACAAATTCTTCTTCTAGTTCTCCTACTCTCATACCATCTTCCATAGAGAAGTCTTCTTTCATATAAAGAGCATCTTTTTCTTTCATAATCTTATATAGCTTATCATTACCACTAATTACTGTATCTAGTACTGTATATTCATCAAATTCATTATGGTTTTGTTTTAATACAGATAATCTTTCATTTTTACCATGGATAACTTCTCCTTTAGTAGTATCTATTTCTCCACTTAATATTTTTAAAAATGTAGATTTCCCTGCTCCATTAGCACCTATTATTCCGTAACAGTTATCATCTTTAAATTCTATATTTACATTTTCAAATAATGTTCTTGTATTAAATCTTAAACCTACATTAACGCATTTTAACATAGTATCACTCCCAACTGTTATAGTTTATCATATATTAGTATTTTTTAAAAGAAAAATGTAGTGATTAAATCACTACATTGTTTTACCATAATTTTTCATTCTTTCAAATATTTCTTTACTTTTATTTAAAGAATCATAATAAAATTTAGTTCTACTTGTATTAACATTTCTATTTAACTCATCTCTTAAATCTTTATATTCACCATGTAGAAATCTCTTATAAAAGTCTGAACAAACTTTACCAAGTTCTTCTAAGTTTTCTTTTCCTACTACATTATAGATATGTTCTACATTATTATGCTTTCTACTTTCTATAATATCAGCTTTAAACTCTTTAAAGAAAGGTTCTACAAAAGGTCTATTTCTTTCATAAGTTGTTTGACCACTAGTAATACATTTTTCTTTAGGTGCAAATAAAGTTCTATTTGTACTAACTTGAATAGATGCTATATCTTGAGCAATTAATTCATTAATTATTTCATTTAGTAGTTCTAATCCTCTTGTATCATGGTTAATCTTACTTGGTTCATATAAAATAGTATTATCTTCTATATAAGTTACTCCTTTATCCCATCCGGATATAAATGATACTTTATCTTTGTCAATACCAGTAAATGATAGTTCATATACATGATTTAATTCATGAATTATTCTTTCATCTATTCCATTATCTGGTGAATCAAAATTAATGTTTACAAGTGGGTATTCTACTACTTTACCATCTTCTACTTTAATATTACCTTCTATATAAGTATGTCCGTTCATTAAGGTAGATATATTATATACATTTTTACATACTAAACCTAATGAATCATACTCTTTTTTATTTTTAGCATATGATCCTACTTGATTATAGAAGTCATTATCTGCTATTACCGTTAAGTTTTTTTTAGTATATAGAAACTCTTTCATACCATTAAGTAATTTTACTACTCTTTCATCTTGTAAGTAATCTTCATAATTACTACCTAAATTAATACCTAACATATTAAAATATCTAATTCTTTTATTTTTAATATCATTTTTTTCATATTTAAAAGAATACTCATCTTCTAATATTTTACTTGCTTTTTTACCAAATACACCATCCATAAATGGTTTTCTAATATGTCCTAATATTAAGTTATCATCACTTGTATATTTAGATAAATAATCTTTAGGGAAATAATCTTTAAATGTAAGAGCAAGTACTCTTTTATATCTATCACTTATTTCTTTTTCTGCTTTTTTGTTTTCTTCATAATAATTAACATATGGTTCTAAACATGAATCTATTTGATTAATTTTACTTTCCAAATCAGTAAAACTAAGGTTAATATCTTTAAATGGTAAGAATTTACCTTTTCTTACTAAATTATCAATGTTTGATATTGATAAATCAGGATAATATTTTGTAAACATTTTAACTGTATTTAATCTAGAATCTTTTAGTAAATCATCAGCGTGACTTACATCTATCAAATAAGAAAGTCTAAACTTAAATATACCTTCTACCTTGTTATATATATCTAAGAAATCTTTACTTTTTACAGTTTCTTCAAAGTTATCCACTGTAATACTAGGATATATATTTTTGATAGATTCTACTGAGTCAATAATAAACTCCCTTTTTCTTTGTTCAGGTGATTTCATTAGTTCATTATAATATGTATGATAGTATCCTATAGGGGTACTTCTTATCATTGAACCATTTGTACATTTACCAAAATACTTTAATACTTCATCACCTGAATCAGCAAGTCCATTATCTCTTAAAAACTCTCTAAATAGTTCAGCATATATACTATTTTTTAAATTATGTATTTTTATATCATATGTGCTAGGAAGAGATGTACCTACTACAAACATATTGTTAAAACATTTTTCAATATGTTCTCTATTATCTATTCCGTAATACTCCGTAAATAAATCAATATACATAGGTATATTATCTCTTATTACTTTAGTAGGATAAAGTTTTCTTTGATCAAATTCTATCATAATGTTGTCTTAACCAATCTCTTATCTCACCATAGTTATTTATATATCCATTACATACTACTTTTACTTTGTCATCTTCACTCATAGTAATATTAATAGTATCTTCATCTAAGAAGTATGGAGAATCTATTTCTTCAGTTTCTCTAAGTAAACCTAGTAGATGACTAAAGTCATCTTCTTTAATATCTACTTTTTTATCTTCAAAGATAATATTATTTGGATATACGGCTATATGTTTTGTATTTATATAGATATCTACTTTCATCCTACCACCTATTATTATGATACCATTTTTAATGCAAAATAAAAAGTTTTAGATTATTTAATTAAATCTAAAACTTCTGATTTTGATTTTAATCCGACTGATTTATTAACTTGCTCACCGTCTTTAAAGATGACTAGACAAGGTATAGACATTACTCCAAATTTTCTAGCAAGATCTATTTCTTCATCTACGTTAACTTTACAAAGTTTAGCATCTGTTTCTTTTTCTACTTCTTCTAGTACTGGTCCAAGCATTTTACATGGTCCGCACCAATCTGCATAGAAGTCAACAAGTGCTACACCTTTACTATTAGTTATTTCAGTATCGAAATTATCTTTATTAAGTACTACCATATTATTTCTCCCTTTCTAAATATTTAGAAGCTGATAATGCTGCTACTGCACCATCACTAGCTGCAGTAACTAGTTGTCTTACACTCTTTTTACGGCAGTCACCTGCTACAAAAATGTAAGGTACACTTGTTGTACATTTTTCATTTGATACTATATATCCATTATCAGTCTCAACCAAATTTTCATATAGTTTACTATTAGGCACTTTACCTATAGCAACAAAAAGTCCATCTATGTTAAGTTCTCTTCCAGAAGTAAGAGTGATACTTTGTAATGAATCTTCTCCATTAATACTTTTTACTTCTTCACTTAAACATAGTTCTATTTTACTATTTGCATATACTTTATCAACATAATACTTTTCTGCTGTAAATGTATTTCTTCTATGTATTAAATATACTTTATTACAAATATTAGCAAGGTATAAAGCATCTTCTAAAGCAGTATTACCTCCACCTACTATAGCAACATCTCTACCTCTAAAGAAGTTACCATCACATGTAGCACATACTGAAACACCCATACCTAAAAATTTCTTTTCATTTTCAAGACCTAAACTTCTATTTTCAAGACCTGTCGCGATAATAAGTGATTTAAAGGAATAAGTATTATTTTCAGTAATAACTTTTTTATCACTTGTTATTTCTTTTGCTTCCTCACTTACTATTTCTACTCCTAGTTCTTTTACTTGACTTGCAATATTATTTATTAAGTCAAATCCAGAAATATCTTTATATCCAGGATAGTTTTCTACATGTAAAGTATTTATTATTTGTCCTCCTAAAGTAGGTCCACCTATAACAATAGTTTTATGACCTGCTCTAGCACTATATATAGCAGATGTAAGTCCTGCTATACCAGATCCTATGATAACTACATCATACATAAAATCACCACATTTCTAAGTTTATTATATCATAACAATACAGTTTATTAACATACAATAAAAAGACAAGTGTAAAACACTTATCTTTTCCTTTCACTAATCTTCTTAATTATTAAATCATTTTCTGATTTTAATGAAGAAAACTTACCTGGTTTATATAAATAAGACTCTAAGTTATTTGCTTCAAAAGTAGCATATTCTAAATTATAAGTAGCGTTTATTAATAGTGAGCATAGTGATGTAAAGTTATTTCTAGATATATCACCACTAGCGTCCATATCAATACCATATACTCCTTTTAAATAATCAAACTTAGCATTATCTTCTAAATTAGATTTCTTATTACCAGAAAGTAATTCTATAAAGTATATTGTATAATTAATTCTTTTCTTAAGAATCTCTACTCTATTTATAAATAAATCATAATAATCCTGTCTAAACATATACTCACTAGCAATACTAACCTTTTCAGAAAGCATCATATCTTCAGAAAGTTCTTCAGTACTCCACTTCTCAATAGGTTTAAATACTTTACCTAGTGATTCTAAGTATCTTTTTATTTCTGGTTCTTTTTCACTAAATCTTTTATCTAAAAAATCTTTTACCATTTCTTCATTAATAGTAACTTTTTTAGATTTAATCATTTTTTTATATTCACTTAAATCATTTTTTATTTTAAGTTCTGAAGCTACACACTCAAAAATAAGAGATGGATCTACATAAGATACGCTATCAACATCCACTCCATTTTTTTTAAGAACTTCAGCAAAATCATCTAACGAGTAAACAGCGTTACTTGCCATAACATCACCTTATATTTAAATTATATCACTTCTATAAAAATGTACAAATTAATAAAAAAGAAGGCAATGCCTTCTACTCATACCTTATTGCGTATAATACAGATGTATTTGTTGGTCTAACAGTTCCACCAGATATTCTTGATGTATTTTTATTAGATGTTGAAATAGAGGCTTCTGAAGTTTGATTAATACCATAATCAAAATTAGATGGTACAGTCCAGCTACCAGCAGCAAATATATAAGCTGTGGTTGTCGAACCGCCTCCAATAGCACCCGGTAAATATGTTGCATCTTGGTGAGTACCTACAGAAGCACCATTTCCTTGACTAGAATGGCTGTTTGTACCTGTACCACGCAAGAATTCCCCACGAAGGTCTGGTACGGCAAATGTAGTAGTACCATTTCCACCAAAATTGTTATATGAACCAAAATTATTTTTTATTTGTTCAGCTAAATAAGGATAATCACTTATGTTATAAATAGAACCATCACAAGGTAAAAAGAATTCAGGTACAATTGTTCCCATATATATGATTATTTCACCAACCGGATTTTTCTTTTTTACTGTATGATATAAGCTATCTGTAGCAGATTGTACATTATCAACAGTCCACGCATTATCAGCAGGAGTATACCCTATTTCGCTAGCCAGATAACTTGATGCAAAAACAATAGAAAATGAAGCAAAAATTATTCCAATAATAAAACCAAAAGATTTATCTTTAAAATTTTTTTTCATATGTCACCCCATTCTCTACCGTATACAATAATTATATATAGATAGATTTTAATAGTCAATAAAAGAAGGTTATACCCTTCTTTTCTTATCTTCAACTTTTATAAGTACAGAGTCTCCTTGGAATCCAACTTCATTTAAAATAGTTACATCATCATCTTGAAGTGGAAGGCGGTATACTGCATTTAATAAATCTTCTATTTTTAAAGAACTTATTTTATCTTGTTTACCATAATCTTCTTCATATCTTGCTTTTAGTTGATTATATTCTTCAGTACCTTCTTTACATTCTAGGAATCTTTCTTTAGCATTTTCTCCAAAGATTTCATGAAGTGGATAAGATAGTACTTGTAATGATGGTACTACTACTTTCTTAATTCCTTTATATTTAATTAATCTTATAAATAAAAGAAGTGCGGTCATCTTATTAGGATGTATATTTGGATTTTCTATACCTTCATTAAGCTTATATAAAGACCTTCCTATTTTTTTATCTTTAGGTCCTGTAAATGTTTGAATAGCATATATATAACAAACATTATCTCTATCAATACCATAATGTATACTAGGAAGTTGGTGTTTATTAATTCCATCTTCTAACATAAATACTACTCTTTTATTAGTTTCATACCAAAGATTATTAAGTTCAGTCTTATATCTACATTTATATCCCATAAATGTTTGCTGCCTTGAATATTCTCTATAAGTATCAAGTCTATTATCATTTATAAATTCTTGCTGTTTCTTTAAAAACTCATGAACATTTTCTATATCATATGGTCCCATTCTAAGCCATATATGAGTCATTACCCAGTGTGCTGCATTACAGTCAGGAAGAGGCTTATCATAAAAAGACCATACTCTAGATAAAGTCTGAGCCAAATGATAAATCTGACTAAAAAATAAAGAAGTATCTTTTATATGTATATCAATTACTCCTTCTTCACTCTTAGTACTAGTAGTATAAAACTTAATATCATCATAAGTTGTTTTTTTATATTTATCATTTACTTTAACTGGGCAAACAGTTCCGACAGCACTTTCTAATACCGGTAAATAATCATCATCAAAAATAAGATTAATATTAGGCACAATTTTACCAGTTTTTATATTTGGATATGATTTAGTTAAAAATATACTCTTAACATCCGAAATACAAAGTGCACGTCTAGAGA
>JAEEMF010000075.1 GCA_016283075.1 Bacilli bacterium
CCATATACTAAAAAGTTTAATAGTAATTATTGGAAGTCTAAATTTTATAATGCATATAAATGCAATGAAATAGAAAAATTTTATTTAGCTAATAAGGATAAATTAAAGAAAAGAAGATTTTAATTTTCTAGATACCAAATCCAGATACCAAATGCAAAAAATAATGTTATTTTAATAAACTTTAGTAAATTTAAGAAAATGAAAAAGCCTTATTTTATAAGACTTTAACCGATTATTAAATTGCTACGAACTGGTAATTAGATTTCCCCCTGAGCCCTCTTCGGAGGGCATTTTTTTGTTGTCTACTTTACATTTTCGTGTTGACCATAAATAATTTATTTATATATAATTGTTAAAGAAGGGAAAGATAAAAATGGAAAACGAAGTAAAAGTTGAAAAAACTGAGAATGTTGAAAAAAAGAAGAGTAAAGGATTATTAGTAATTGTATTAGTTCTTATAATATTTGCTTTAGCCGGAGTAATAGCATATTTATTATTCTTTGGTAAAGATTTGTTAATTGCAACTAACAACGTTACAAGTGGAGATGGAAACACTAGTGTAATAGTAAAAAACAAATCAAAAGCAGACAGTGTTAAAGTAATGAGTCCTGATGAAAGATATGCTGAATATCTAAAAGGATTAGAAAAAAACATAAAGGCAAGATATAATTCTCAAGATAGTGATAAAATAGATTATAATGTAATCAAAGGTAGAACTGATTATTATGATTCATATTTTACATTTGAATGGAGAATCAATGAAAAATTAGAACTAGTGCTTAATTCTGAAAGCTATGATGTTAAAGCAACTGGAGATGTTAGAAGTAGTTCTCAAAAAGATGTTAAAATTGCAGAAAATGTTGTAAGTATGTTTATTGCTGAGCAAGCTCAAGCAGATGGTTTTTATACTTTATACTATATTAAAACAGATGGAAGTGTAAATAAGGTTTCTATAGCTAATGTTCCTAATAAAGAGTACAAACATGTTTGGTTTGATATATTTAATATTGAAAAATATGATGTTAAAAATATTGTAGATGTTTTACCGGTTAACTATAAACTTCAAGAAAATTATGTTGTACATGGAGCAGTTTTAGTTGATATCGAAGGTAATTTAATTACTGATGGGTCATTAAATAAAGTTAAAACTTTCAAATGGTCAGAAGAATTATCAGAAAATTAGTCAGAATACCTGGCTAATTTTTTTATAAAAAAATAAGTGTTAATAAATTGAAGTGAAACCCAAATAGGAGACACTAAAAAAAATAAGTCAGGAATTATTTTCCTGACTTTTTTGACTTTAGTCTTTTTGTGTAAAGTAATAATTATGTACTTTTTTATATTGCAATATTGTGCTATTATTAAAATAGGAGATGGTATGATGAAAGAGATAGTAAAGAAATATATATTTATGGTTTCAGCATTATTTTCTATTGTTGTGGTATGTATGATGATAACTAGTTATAAGGCTGCATACAAAGAAATAAGTTTGCATGACACAAATATAAATAAGGTATTACTAAATAAGTACAAGAATGAATTATCTACTATTAAAGATAGTGATTGTAAGAAAGCAGTAGAAGAAATTGTTAAACATTATGAAGATACATCATATGATGGAAAAGTAGACTTAAGAGATAAATACTTTAATGGTAAAAGTATATTAGGATATACTCTTAAAACTTTTGATTCATGTAATCTTACTGATGAACAAAAAGGAATTCTTTCTTCTAATTTTATTACTTCTTCAATTCAGTTTGAAGAAATAGTTAATGAATTATACTTCCAATATGAATTAAGTGTTCCAGATTCATGGACTAGATCTACTTTAAAACCAACTATGGACAACGTTAGATATAGAATTAATAGAAGTAGTCATCTTGATTTAATTGGTGATTTAATTCAAGTATTAAAGGAGGGAAAGTAGTATGAATAATAAAAAATTATATTTATATTTATATTATGCTTCATTATTTGTTACAGCATTAATGATGATTCTTCTTTTAGTTAAATCTCCAGCTAAATATTATAATGGTGAATATGAATTAGTATCTGGTTTTGGTATATTAGCTTGTATTATAAATGTAATACTAGTTGCAGTATTTACAGTACTATTTGGTATAAGAAAGAAACTTGATAAAGTAAATATACTATTTCCAGCACAATATATCTTATTTACTCTTATAGTTTTAGTATTATGTCACTTATTCAACAATAAATTATTAATACCTTATGTTCATTACTCATACTATAACGTCTTTATATTATTTAACTATACACTTTTAAATATATATTCGATTTTATCTATCGGAAAGAAAAGAAGAAGAAAGAGAAAGTAAAAGCTTTCTCTTTTTTATGTTATAATTTAAATATAAAGGAGAATATATATGGAAAGATTAAGTGTAGATTATAAAATGGAACAGTTTACTTCGGAAGAATTAGATAAGTTTTTAATAGCTAATGGTATTCGTTATGATGGTTATATATATGGAATGACTCAGAAAAGTTTAAGTATTAGAATTACTGTTGGGAATGTTGTAAATTTCACAAATACTAACTGTTTTATTTGTTTTACAAATAATGATATTACTTTAATAATGTTGTCTAGATTAAGTAATAAACATATTACTGAAATAATTAAGATTAATAAAGAAGAAATAACTAATACTAGTTTAACAAATATATTATTTTCTTATATGTTAACTCTTAAAACAAATGATACTACTTTTAGAATACAAGTACTTAAGAAACTTCTTAGATTCCCTAGAGTTAGTACTGATATAGATTTATTTAAATCATTTTATATAGGATAAAGAAAATAAGTGTTATTATTAACACTTATTTTTCTTTTCTAACTAAATGAGTTGGTACACCATCTTTATATATAGGAAGTAGTTCTCCTATAATAAGAGGTCTAGCATATTTTATAAATTCATCTTTCATTTGGTGATTCTTAGTATCAATCCAATTTTCAGGTATTTTCTTTTCAACATTTGCTATATCGTGAATATCATATACATCAGTTTCACATTTATATGGATTATCACTTACTCTTTTTAATGTGACCATCATACCGGTATTGCCATTATGTACTTCTTCTACAGCTCTTTCTCCAACACTTTGTGCTTCATTAATATCAGTAAGTGATGCTAAGTGACTAGCTGCTCTTTGAAGAGTAGAGAATTCTATTGCTCTAGTTTTTAAACCAGTTTCTTTTGCTACGATATTACATAGTGTACTAGCACATCCTGATAATTGTTTATGACCAAATGCATCAACACTTCTATCATCTGATCCTAGTTCACATACAAACTTACCATCTTTAGTTTGAATACCTTCTGATACAGCAATTACTATACTATTTTTCTTATCTTTTAAATCGTTAATTAGTTTTAAGAATTCATCTAAATCAAATGTATCTTCAGGTAGATATATAGCATCTACACCGTTACAGTTATCATCTTTAGCTAGTGCTGCTGCAGCAGTAAGCCATCCTGCATGTCTACCCATAATTTCTACTATACATACAGTTAGTCTTGATTTATTAAATGATTCGTTATCTCTAATTATTTCTTTTAAAGATGTAGCAATATACTTAGCACAGGATCCATATCCAGGGCAATGATCGGTAATTGGTAAATCATTATCAATAGTTTTAGGTACTCCAAAGAATGTTTGTTTTTTATTATTTTCTTTTGCATAATCAGAAAGCATCTTTACAGTATCCATAGAATCATTACCACCTGTATATAGTAATGAATCTATTTCATATTTTTCTAAAATATCAAATATCTTTTTATATGTTTCTGGATCACTTTCAAACTTAGGAAGTTTATATCTACAAGATCCTAAGAATGCTGATGGAGTTCTTTTTAGTAACTCAAAGTTCTCTTCATTATTTAAATATTCATCTAAGTCAATAATATTTTCATTTAAAAAACCTTCAATACCATTAACCATTCCATATAC
>JAEEMF010000076.1 GCA_016283075.1 Bacilli bacterium
CCCCCTAAGCATAAGTATCTCACTTGAGTATATATATTAGCACACTTTATAAAATAAAAAAAGAATTATTTTCATAATTCTATTTTAATTTATTAATAAAACTCTTTCCATTAGGTGCTTTTACATTAAAGTTATCTGCTATTGTCGCACCTAAATCAGAAAATGTACTGAGAAGTTCTAATCTTTGTGGTTTCTTAAAGTTTTTATTATATACAAATACTGGTGTATATTCTCTAGTATGATCTGTTCCTGTATAAGTAGGATCATTACCATGATCTGCTGTAATCATAAGTAAATCATCATCTTTTAAACCTTCTAGTATTTGTGGTAAAGCTTTATCAAAATCATCAAGTGCTTTACCATATCCTTTAACATCTCTTCTATGACCATACTTACTATCAAAGTCATTTAGATTTGCAAAACATAGTCCTGTAAAATCATCTTTTAAAGTACTTATTATAAGATTAGTTCCTTCAGTATTATCTCCAGTATGGGTTGTTTTAGTAATACCGCAGTTATTAAAGATATCTGCTATCTTACCAATACCTATTACATCAAATCCTTTATCTTTTAAGTTATCTAGTACTGTTTTACCCGCTGGATCTAAAGCATAATCTTTTCTATTCCCAGTTCTAGTAAAGTTACCAGGTTCTCCTATAAAAGGTCTTGCTATAACTCTTCCTACTTTATATTCATCTCTTAAAGTAAGTTTTCTTGCTATTTCACATATCTTATATAATTCATCTAGTGGTACTACGTTTTCATGTGCAGCTATTTGAAGAACAGAGTCTGCTGAAGTATAAACAATAATACTTCCTGTTTTCATATGTTCTTCTCCTAATTCTTTAATTATTTCAGTACCAGATGCATTTTTATTACCTATTACTTTTCTACCACTAGCTTCTTCTAACTCTTTAATTAGTTCATCTGGAAATCCAGTTTCAGTAAATGTTTTAAATGGAATAGTTGTAACTATACCCATCATTTCTAGATGCCCTGTTAAAGTATCTTTACCATTTGATACTTCGTGTGCTCTTGTATAGTAACCAGCTACCTTATTATCAGTATCATTTACGATATTAAATAGTCCTAACTTTTCTAGGTTTTCATACTTATAATCGTTACCTTCTATAACGTGTTTTAAAGTATTTACTCCAACATCTCCAAACTTTTCACTATCTGGAGCAGCACCTGCTCCTACGCTATCAAGTACTATTAAAAATATTCTTTTAAACTTATTAAATTTCTTTTTCTTAAAACCAAACATAATTATCTCCTAACTATGAGGATGTGCCTCATCATAATTTTTTCTAAGTTTACTATTCGCTACATGGGTATATATACCTGTAGTAGATAAATTAGCATGTCCTAGCATTTCTTGAATGCTTTTTAAATCTGCACCGTTATCTAAAAGATGTGATGCAAAAGAGTGTCTTAGCATATGTGGTGATATTTTCTTTTTTATTCCTTTTTCACTTGCTACTTTATTTAGTATTTTAAAGAATCCTTGTCTTGTCATACCTTCACCGTGATTATTTAAGAATAACTTATCACACATATTATTTTTAAGCATAGAGTCTCTATACTCATCTAAATAAATACTAATAGCATCATGAGCAAAATCTCCTATTGGAACTATTCTTTCTTTAGAACCTTTTCCTAAGGTTCTAACTAAGTCTTCTTCTAAATCAACATCATTAACATTTAAGTTAACTAGTTCACTTACACGAAGTCCTGATCCGTACATAAGCTCTAGCATTGCTTTAGTTCTTGCTGAAAAAGCGTCTTCTACTTTTATATCAAGTAAAGTATCTACTTCTTCTACTGTAAGTACATTTGGAATACTCTTAGTTATTTTTGGTAGTTCTATTTTATCCATAGGATTAATACTCATTTTACCAGTTATTAACATATATTTAAAAAAAGTTCTAAGTGATGATATGTTTCTTGCTATAGTTTTATTATTTAAACCATCACTATTTAAATATTTTATATATCTATAAATATCATCATCATCTATTTTAGTAATATCTTTTTTTAAATAGTTAAAACACTTATTTAAATCTTCTAAATAAGAATCTTTAGTATTAACACTATATTTATTATCAATGGTAATATAAATAGAAAAATCTTCTAGTATTTCATCTATATCTTTCATATTATCACCATATTAAGTATATCACAAAAATAGTTAACCAAACAAAAAAAGAGATAAAACTCCCTTTTAAAAGTACTATTAATGAAACATCTCAATAAATAAAAAACATATTACAATAATAACAAATGTAGCCATTCCCATAAATACTAATTTTGAAGAATCATAACAACATTTTTTAGTTACTGCTCTTTTAGAGGTAGTCTTTGTACTAGCTTTTTTCTTTTTTGTAGTAGCCATTTATAACACTCCTATCCTACAATCATTTTAACATTATATATATATCAAGTCAATAATAGGTTTTACCTTATATGTAAAGTGAAAACTGTTTTAAAAAAAGGCTAAATATGTTAAAATATAACAAGGAAGGTGTTAATATGGGAGAACCACTTGCTGTAAAGTTAAGACCTCTTACTACTAAAGAAGTAATAGGACAGTCTCACTTACTAGGTAAAGATAAAGTACTTAGTAATCTACTTAAAAATAAAAAGTTATTCTCAATGATTTTATACGGAAGACCTGGTATAGGTAAAACTACTATTGCTCTTGCTATAGTAAATGAACTAGGTTTAAAATATCGAACTTTAAACGCTGTAATAAATTCTAAAAAAGACTTTGACATAGTAGTAGAAGAAGCTAAAATGTATAAAGGTATGGTAGTAGTAATGGATGAAATACATCGTTTAAATAAAGATAAACAAGATTTACTTCTTCCATATTTAGAGTCAGGACTTATTACTTTAGTAGGACTTACTTCATCAAACCCATATCACTCTATTAATCCGGCTATTAGATCTAGATGTCAGATTTATGAACTAAAAGAACTTACTACTGATGATATAAAGAAAGCTATTAGAAAAGCTACAAAATCAGAATATCTTCCTAAAATAAAGATAGATAATAAAAGTATTGAATTAATTGCTAAACTATCAGGAGGAGATCTTAGAACAGCATATAACCTTTTAGAAGTCGGATACTATAGTTCTAAGGATTATACAATTACTACGGATGTAATATCTAATATATCTGGTAAACCAGTACTAGCTCTTGATAAAAACGATGATGGTTATTATGATACAATAAGTGCTCTTCAAAAAAGTATAAGAGGATCAGATGTAAATGCTGCTCTTCATTATGCTGCAAGACTTATTGAAGCAGAAGAACTTGATATATTATTTAGAAGATTATCCGTAATAGCTTATGAAGATATAGGACTTGCTAATCCATCTATTGGTCCTAAAGTAGATGCTATGATAAATGCTTGTGAGCGTTTAGGACTTCCAGAAGCTATTATTCCTATAGGAACAGTTATTATAGAGATGGCTTTATCACCTAAATCTAATAGTGGTTATTTAAGTATAAGTGCTGCTTTAGAAGATGTAAGAAATGGTAATATAGGAAGAGTTCCTAAGAATATTACTACTAATAGTCCTTTATATAAATATCCTCATGATTATCCTAATAGTTATGTAGTTCAGCAGTACTTACCAGATAACTTAATAGGAAAAGAATACTATAAATATAAAACTACATCTAGTTATGAAAAACAGCTTGTAGATATCTATAATAAACTTAAGAATATAAATAAAAATAGTTAACATTGTTAACTATTTTTTATAATTCTAATATAAATAATTCAAAAGCATTTTCTTTTTCTCTATTACTTATTTTTATATTATAATCTAAGTCTATAAGTTTTTCTAATATAGATAGTAATGTCTTACTATCATATTTTCTTAAAGTATCTTTCATATAATATAAATATCCTGGTTTAACACCAAGTTCTACTGCTATATCATTTTCTTTATATCCTAAGTTATAAAGTTCTTTAGTTTGATAAATACTTCTTATTTTATTAGCAAGTGTACTTATTATAGCAATAGGATCTTCTCCTTGAAGAAGGAGTTTATTATAAGAAATAATAGCATTTTCTTTATCTTTATTTACTATTAAATCTACTAAAGTAAAGATATCTGATTCTATATTTTCACTTGTTAAATTAATAATATCTTCTTTAGTTATATCTTTAGTGCTATCTTTATAAAGCATTATTTTAGAAGCTTCACTAGATAGCGTTTCTAAACCAGTTCCTACTCTATCTATAAATAGTTTTATATCACTTACTGATATATTATATCCTTTAAATAACTCTTTTACATAAGTAGGAATATCTTTAATAGATAAATCTTTATATATACCATTTTTCTTTATAAGTTTAGTTACTTTTTTTCTTTCATCTAGTTTTTCTTCATTAAGTAAGAATATAAGTATTGTACTAGGATTTATATTTTCTAAATACTCTTCTAAGTAAGAAGTATCATCACTTTTCTTACTAGTAAATAAATAGGCATTATCACATATAATCATCTTTTTATCTGAAAACATAGAAAGAGTAAGTGCATCATCTATTACATCTTTTAAACTATCACTTTCTAGATCATAACGGCTTATATTTATATCTTCAATTGCT
Source organism: Bacilli bacterium (assembly GCA_016283075.1). Taxonomy (GTDB): domain Bacteria; phylum Bacillota_I; class Bacilli_A; order RF39; family UBA660; genus RGIG4266. The sequence goes on from JAEEMF010000076.1 coordinate 4,626, forward strand.
GATTCATTTTTTATTTTATTTAGTTCATCTTCTAGTAGTTTTACTTCTAAGCTAGTTAATAAATAAACCATAACATCATACCTTTCTACACTTTTATATTATATCATATTTATATATTGAAAAAAGAAAAAGAGAAAAATAATTTTCTCTTTTTATATATTATATATCTTATAAAGAAGGAGTTATTCTTTATAATTAGAAGTGTTTGTATAAGTGAGTGTGTATTTATAATTTTTTTCTTACTCTTATCCTCTCCTTTCTATATATAATACTACTCTCTAAATGTGTCTTTTATGTGTCTATTATGTGAAATAAAAAAGAGTTACAAAAAGTAACTCTTTATATGTAAATACTATATAGTAAATAGATCCAAAAACAAAGTATTAATGGTTCTAATATTATAAACTTAATCTTTCTTGTTTTATGATGAAAGATTACCATACCAAGAATGAAACCAAGTACTCCTCCTATAAAGGATATAAATATTAATGTATTTTCACTTATTCTATAAAGATGCTTTATGGAGTTTCTTTTATCTATATAGCACATTATAAAGGAAATAATATTTATTATTAATAGATAATATATCATAGATTACCTTTAGGTACTTCAAAATAGAAAGTAGTACCCTCTCCTACTTTAGAGTTTACTCCAAAGTTAAATTTATGTTCTTTAAAGATATTTTCTACTATAGAAAGACCTATACCAGTTCCTACTTTATCTCTACGATGTGTTTTATCTACTTTATAGTATTTCTTAAAGATTAGTTTTAAATCTTCTTCTTTAATACCTTTACCATTATCTATTACTTCTACTCTATAGAATTTCTTTTTATCTATAACGTTAATTGTTATTTCTTTATTATCATCACTATAATTAATAGCATTATTTATTAAATTATACATTACCTGCTCTAAACGCATTTTATCTGCTTTGATAATTGCTTCTTTATCGCAGTTTAAAGTAAACTTACAATCATATATCTTGTAGTGATTAATAATAGAATCCAAAAGTTCATAGAAGTTAAAATCTTCAATATTAAGATTAATATTTCCGGACTGAATAATAGATAAATCTAAAATATCATTAACAAGTGCATTTAATCTATCAGATTCTTCTATTATTACATTTAAGTTTTCTTCTCTTTTTTCTTTATCTTTATAAGTAATATCTCTTACCATTTCAGCATAGGCTTTTATCATAGTAAGAGGTGTTTTAAGATCATGACTTACATTAGCAAGTAATTCTCTTCTAAGTACTTCTGTTTTATTAAGTTCTTCTGCTGCATCATTTAATGTATTAACTAGTTCTTTAAGTTCATATATATCATCATTAATAGTAAACTTAATATCATAGTTACCAGTAGATAACTGTTTAGCAGACTTAGTAATATCTTCTATAGGTTTACTTATTCTTTTTGAAATAAAGTATGCTACTGCAAAAGATAGTATTAACACTACAATAGTAATAATAATAAGTTGTTTTTGAAGTATTTTAATTGCATTATCTAAAGGTTCTATAGAACTAGATAAAAAGACAAGTGTACTATCATCTAGTTTTAAAGCTTTTAAAAGTACTTTATTATCAAATCTAGGATTTACTACTTTATAAGTAGCTTCATCTAGTAAACTATTTACAAAGAACTTTTGATATTCAGAAATATTTGCTCTTGATATACATCCTCTATTTAAAGAAGATGAATCATACACAAATTCATTATTATATATTACCTGAATACATATACCTTTATATGTAGATATATCATCAAGTGTTTTAGTTAAATCATCATTTACTTCTGTATAACTTCTTTTTATTTGAGAAGCTGAAAAAGTAATATCACTTACTTTAGATTTCTCATAAAAGATATCTAAAAATATTATTTGGAATAACCATAGAAATGACAAAATCATAACAGAAAAGATAATAAGATAAAACCATATCTTAGACTTTAAACTGTTATGATTAAATGTATCATTTAAGTTCAAACTTGTATCCTACTCCATGTACTGTTTGAATAAGATTTCTATATTTTCCTAAGTTATTCCTTAATTTCTTTATATGAGTATCAATAGTACGGTCATCTCCAAAGAAACTATATCCCCATAAGTTACTTAATATATTTTCTCTTGATATAGCAATATTTTTATTCTTAATTAAGTAACAAAGAATATTATATTCTTTAGGAGTAAGACTTATTTCTTTACCTTCAACACTAACAGTATGTCCTTTATAATCAATTACTAAATCTTCATAAACAAACATATCTGTTACATCATTTCTTTTTAGTACGGCTTTTATTCTAGCCATAAGTTCTTTTGGACTAAAAGGTTTTGTTATATAGTCATCTATACCAAGATTGAAACCTGATAATTTATCAAATTCTTCACTTCTTGCAGATAACATTATAACAGGAATATTTTTAATAGCTTTTATTTCTTTACAAGCACTCATTCCATCTAGATTAGGCATCATTATATCTAGTATAACTAAATCAATATTATTATTTCTAACCATATCAATTGCTTCTAAACCATCAGATACTTCTAAATAGTTATATCCTTCTATAGTTAAATATTCTTTAATTACATTACGGATTAAATCTTCATCATCTACTACTAAAATATTCATAATATCACCTCTTTATACGTATTATAAAATATAATTGTGTCTTTTATGTGTTATTTTCTTAAATAATCATCGATAAGAGATGCCATTTTTCTTAAGATATTTTCATTATTCTTTTCAATAAATGTCATATCTTCATTATTACCAATATATCCTATTTCGAAGATATATCCTTCTGTACCTCTATTAGAGTTTATATAATAGTTAACACCTGTTCCATCACGGCCATCACGGTATGCTCCGGTCATATATTCACCAGGTTCACGTATCATAAAGTAATAATTTGTTTCATTAGTTGCTGGGAAGGTAGTGTAATTTTTCTTAGCAGCATCTTTTTGCATTTCTTTTAAAGTATCATTATCCATTGTACGAATATAAATACCATCTTCTACTTTATTAAACTTATTAATAGAGTATCTAAGTCCTAGGGCGTTCATACTTGATGATACACTTCTAGCAAATGTTAAATCAGAGTTATATGGACAGTAGAATTCAAATCCATGATAATTAACTCCTCCTACATTATTAAAGTGAATAGATAAAGATAGTTTAGCATTACTTTCATGTATTTTATTAACTCTACCGCCCCCATCATAATCAGGTATTTTAGTTTCAGTAGTTCTAGTAAGTGCTACTTTATAACCTAATTCTTCAAGGTATCCTTTAAGTTTATTAGTATATGGAAGAGTATACTGAGTTTCCCATCTTCCATTTACTTTAGCTCCGCTATCTGTTCCGCCGTGACCAGCATCTAGAATAATATCATATACTTCATCTTCTGAAGGAGTACATTCTACTTTAAGACTTTCTCCACTAGCAAAAGTGATTTTATTTATCTTTCCTTCTTTAGAAGTAATAGTGTAATAACTTGTTTCTTCGTGATTAGATTTATTCGATGTTTTATAATAATATTCTCTACCATCACTAGCATATATCCTTATATAAGTATCATATGACCCTATAGGTAGATCATCCAACTTATATCCATCATTTATCTTATCAGCAAGTCTATATGTAAGTACTCCCTCTTTATAATCAAATTTAATAGGAGCTAAAGTCATTTCTTTTTTTCCTATAAAAGCAATACTAGCTTTTACTGGAGCAAGCTCTGCTGTAAGACTTCCTTTTATATTTAGGTGATTACCATAAATATAATATTCATTTATATCAGATACTTCTTCTTTTATAGTAAGTGTATCTATTAAAGGATAATCAGTTTCTATATCAGAAGAGCCATTTTTAAAATTAATACTCCAAGAAGAAACATCTAGTTTACTAAAGAACTTAATATGATACATGTATCCACCTAGTCCTATAATAGCTGCTATTATAATAAGTCTAAATAACTTCTTATAAACAGGAACTTTTATGTCTCTAAACTGATACATTCCATCTTTTTCTATCTTTTTAGGTTTTTCTTCTTTATTATGTTTAGCATTTACAAAGGAAGCAAGTTGCTCTCTTAAAGCTTCCTCTTCTTTTTGTTTTTCTAAAGCAAGCTTTTTAGCTCTTTCTCTATTATCTCTTTCTATCTTAGAGTACTTACATCCGCAGTAATCTTGTCTATATAAGTTATACTCTTTAGATAGTTCAATACTTCTCTTATAACCATTTTTCTTTTTAAAATCAGCATATAAATATTTTAAATCATATTCACTTGCTAATTTCTCACCTATTTCATTTAACCAATTACTATTTTTATAAGGAGAAATAGATAGTGTAGTTGTAAAATATTTAAATCTATTTTTCTTAGCATACTGAGCTGCTTTACGCATTCTAAGTTCATAGCAAGTATAGCATCTACTAGAACCCTCTTTTTCTTCTTCTTTTCCTTCTATAGCCGAAGTATACTCACTATTATCATAGTTTTCTACTACTATATTTACAGGATTTTTAGTTTTAAACTCAGAAGTAAATCTTCTAAGTTCTTCAACTCTTTTATCAAATTCTTCTTTTGTATCAATATTAGGATTGTAATAATAAACAGTTATCTTAAAATAATTTGATAAATATTCTAAGCAGTAACTAGAACATGGAGCGCAGCAAGCATGAAGAAGTAGTTTTGGAGTAGTACCTTTTCTTATCTTGCTTATCATTTCTTCCATTTTTTCTTGATAATTCATATTTACCTCCTATATATCTTTATTTACAAATAACTTCTTGATGTTCTTTTTTGGCATCCTTATTCTAAAGTTATGTTCTATTTCAACTTTAAACTTTTTAGTATCTCCTTCAAGTTTCTCCCCATCAATACACCATCCATGTTTTAATGGTTCTTTAAATTCTATTTCTAAACTAGATCCTTCATAAAACTCTAGTCCTTGTACCTTAGTAACATTAGAAGTTGCTACCATACCAAGAGCTTTTACAATATCTGTTTTCTTTGTTAAATTACAAAATAGTATTTCAAACTTATTATCATCTAGTTTAATGTCTTTATAAAAGTTATTGATTCCGGCTATTCTATTAGCGTTAGAAAGTAACATAAATGAATACTTTCCACTAAATGATTTACCATCAATACTAAAATCTATATCATATAAAGGTGTAGGACTTACAAACGATTTCATTCCTTCTACTAAATATGCTAAGTAACCAATCTTACTTTTAAGTTCTCTTGGAGTTTCATAAGGAACAGTCATAAACTTACCAAATCCTGCTACATAAACAAAAGCTTTTTTATTGATAGTACAAATATCAATATCTTTTTCTTCCCCGTCAAGTAGTAATTTTAAGTTTTCAAGTATATCTTGACCATATCCAAACATAGCACCTATATCATTAGTAGTACCTACTGGTATATGAGCAACTAGTAATCTATTTTTTCTTTTAAGATTACCATTTACTATTTCATTAAAAGTACCATCTCC
>JAEEMF010000077.1 GCA_016283075.1 Bacilli bacterium
CTGTAATCTTTTCATTTTCTTTAGTATTATATTTTTCTAGGAAAGCTAGAGTAATAATATAATAAGCATTAAATGGAGTAAAACATTTACCAACACTATCTGCTACTCTAAAGATAAATTGTGAAAAACTTGGAGCAATATTTGCTCTCATTAAAAGTGGTACCGTAACAGGTGAAATCATTTCCCATTTTCTAATTGAATTAGGTATTAATACACTCATTAATACTACAAATATAAATAGCATTATTATAAGTAGTATTCCAGAGAAAGATAATTTAACCATTAATCCTACTAAACTATGAACAATAACCTCTCCTAAGTTAGTGTAATCTAAAATACCAAGCATTTGTGATGTAAAGAATAATAGTACAAATACATACCCTACTCTTTCAAAGTTCTTAGATAAACCAACACTAAACTCTGTACTATTTTTAAAGTTCTTTGAAATAAATCCATAGATAAATCCGCATACCAAATTAATTCCTAATATAATAAATGGAATACCTTGATAGAAAGGTGATGAATCACCAAGTAATTTCTCTATATAAGTTTTACCACTTCCAAGAAGTACTCCTGAACTTGGTAAACCAGGAATAATCATATATACTAGAGCAATTAAGATTATACCAAGTGTTAAATTACTATAGTATAAAGCTTTTTTAGATATTACTAATTCATCTTCTACAGCTTCAGCTCTTGTAAATTTCTTATCAAGGAAATTATATATTATGGAAGATCCTACACCAGATAAAATTAGTGTACTAAATATCATAATATATAAGTTAGATGATAATGAATATATAAAGTTCTTATCTATTTCAAATGAAGCAGATTTAGTAGTAAGTACTCCTAGTACTATTTCTTGATTATCAAATATTAATCCAGTAGCATACCCCATAGTAATACCAATAAACATTGTTATAATACCAAGCATTGGCTTTTTACCAATTATTTGATAAATAACTCCTACTAAAGGTAGTAAGAATATATAACTATAATCTCCTATAAAAGTACTACAAATACCTATAAATAAAGTTATAAAGTTTAAAAATTTAGGATTAATCTTTTTAAAGTTAATAAAGATAGCTTTAAATAATCCACTAGATTCTCCAATACTAATAGATATTAAAGACATTATAAGTAATGCAATTGGTTCAAAATTCTTTAAGTTCTCAATTATATTACTAAATATATATTTAATACCATCTTTAGTAAGGATATTATTTACAGTAATTACTGAAGATTCAAGTGAAGTATTACCAATAACTGTTTTATCAGCACTTATCTGTAATAAAGAAAATACTGCACTAAGTATTACAATTATAAAAGTTAATATGAAAATTGTAATTACTGGTCCAAGCATTTTTTTATTTCTTTTTCTACCCTTCATACTTCCTCCTATAATTTAATTACTTTCTTAAGTTTTTTATTAAATTCAATACGTGGCATCATTATACTTCTACCACACGCTATACATTTAATCTTAATATCAGCTCCAACCCTTATAATCTCCCATTCATTAGTTCCACAAGGATGTTCTTTCTTCATAGTAACTATACTACCAAGTTTATATTCTTTATCCATTATGAATCACCAACTGATTATAAGGTATTTCAATATTATTTTTATCAAATGCATCTTTTATTTCTCTCATCATTAATCTTTGAACATCTAAATGTTTCATAGATCTTGTTGATGCAGTAACTCTATAAGTAATGGAACTACTTCCTAATTCATTAATACCAAGCACTTTTACATCACCATTAATTTCTTCAACTTCTTTAGATAACTTTTCACATAAAGCATTTAAAACTTTTTCAACTTTATCTAAATCACTATCATAAGATACTCCTACATCTACAATAGCAAGTGATGATGCCATACTGTGGTTAATTACTTCAGAAATATTTCTATTAGCAACAATCTTAATTTCACCAGTATAAGATTTTATTCTTACAGATTTTAAAGTAATAGAAGTAACTTCACCTTTAAAACCACCTATTGTAACTACATCTCCTATACTAAATTGTCCTTCAACAATAATAGAAATACCCATTGCAAAGTCTTTAATAGTATCTTGAAGTGCTAATGCTAGTACTGCTGAGAATACTCCTAAAGAAGCAATAATTGATTTAGTATCAATTCCATATACTTCTAATATCATTAATGTTGCAATTATAATTATAAAAAACTTTAATATATTAATACATAACATTGTAACTGTATTAATCTTTTTAACATCTTTCTTTGTATTAGCTGTTTTAAAAACAAGTATTTTTTTAATAACATTTTTTAAAACTAAATAAACAAGAATAGATACAGCAATTATTATAATAGGAGCAATTACTTTTTTACTTAATAATATATTTAAAAATTTATCCATATATTACTCCTTTATATCTAATATTTCTAATATACGATTTAAATCATTTACATTACTAAAACTAATTTCAATTTTATTATCCTTAATTTTAATCTTTGTATCTAATTTATCTCTTAACATATCTTCAACATATTTGTATTGTGATGAAGAAGTTTTCTTTCTTTCAATTTTATTCTTTTTAGCCATATCATTATTTGCAAGCGATTCTACCTCATGAACTGGCATTTTGTTTTCAATAATTTTATTAGCAAATGATATCATTTCCTCTTCAGATTCTAATTTACTAATAACACGAGCATGACTCATGCTTATAGAACCTTTTGCTACTAAAATTTTAATCTCATTTGGAAGTCTTAAAAGACCTAATGTATTGGTAACATGTGCTCTACTTTTACCAACTCTTTTAGCAAGTTCTTCCTGAGTTAATCCTAACTTTTCAATCATTGATTTATAAGCTTCAGCTTCTTCAATAGCATTTAAGTTTTCTCTTTGAAGATTTTCAAGAAGAGCTATTTCCATCATTTGTTCATCGGTAAAGTTTCTAATAATTGCTGGAATCTTTTCTAGACCTGCTTTTTTAGAAGCTCTAAATCTTCTTTCACCAGCTATTATTTCATAACCTTTAATACTTTTCTTAACAATAATTGGTTGAAATACACCATATTCTTTAATAGATGAAGCAAGTTCTTCTAGAGCTTCTTCATCAAAATGTTTACGTGGTTGATATGGGTTTGCTCTAAGTTCAGAAAGAGGTATTTCTACTATTTCTTCATTAGTAGCAGTTTCATATATTTTTTGTTCCATAGAATCAATATCTAATACTTCATTATTAAATAATTCTTCTAGTCCGCGTCCTAACGCTCTTTTTCTAGTTTCCATCTCTTGAAATCACTTCCTTAGCTAAATTTAAATATGCTTCTGCACCTCTATTATTTGGATCATAATATAAGATTGGTTTACCATGACTTGGTGCTTCTGAGATTCTAACAAGTCTAGGAATAATTGTGTCATAAACTATTTCATGGAAATAATCACGAATATCTTCTACAACTTCAAGTCCTAAACAAGTTCTTGAATCAAGCATAGTAAGTAGTACTCCTTCGACAGCTAAATTTGGGTTTAAATTTTTTTGAGCAAGAAGTATTGTATTTAATAACTGTGCAATACCTTCTAGAGCAAAAAATTCGCATTGTACTGGAATAATTACCGAATCTGTCGCAACGAGAGCATTGGTATTCAATATACCTAAACTTGGCGGACAATCAATGATAATATAATCAAACTTATCTTTAGCTGAATCAAGGTGTTTTTTTAATTGCCCAGATCTATTGAATGTTGGATCCATTCTAACCTTCTCACTAAATTCAAAATCTATACCTGCTAGATTTATACTTGCTGGAAGTAAATATAAATTTTTAAATTTTGTTTTAATAATTGCATCATCTAAAGTAGCTCTATCTGTCAAAAGTTCATAAATAGTACTAGTACATTCACCTTTTTTTATACCAACGCCAGTAACACTATTACCTTGTGGATCAAGATCAACAAGTAAAACTTTTTTATTAAGTGTTCCTAGTGAAGCTGCTAAATTTATACTAGATGTTGTTTTACCAACACCACCTTTTTGGTTTACTAAAGCAATTATTTTTCCCATAATATCACCATTTTCTAATCATTATATACATAATATATTCTACCATACTTTTATATAAAATACTATAAGA
>JAEEMF010000078.1 GCA_016283075.1 Bacilli bacterium
AGAAGCTTTAGCACAAGCTAAAGATGCTCGTATGGAAATCTTAGATGTTATGGAAAAGCAAATTGCTAAACCAAGAGAAGAAGTATCTAAGTATGCTCCTAAAACAACTACATTCATGATTAATCCAGATAAGATTAAAGAAGTAATTGGTAAAGGTGGAGAAACTATTACTAAGATTATTCTTGAAACATCTAATGTTGAAACAGTACAAGATCCAAATGCTGTTAAGATTGATATTGAAGATGATGGAAGAGTTATTATTTACCATACAGATAGAGATATGATTAATAAAGCTAAAGAAAGAATCTTAAACATTGTAAGAGAACCAGAAACTGGAGTACTTTATGAAGTTAAAGTAGTTAAAGTAGAAGACTTTGGTGCATTCGTTCAATTATGGCCAGGATGTGAAGGATTAGTACACGTATCACAACTAGATACAAAACGTGTAGAAAATCCTGCTGACATCGTTAAAGTTGGTGACGAAATCGTTGTTAAATGCTTAGGATATGACAAGAAAGGTAGATTAAATCTTTCTCGTAAAGAAGCTTTAGAGCCATCTAAAAAAGAAGCAAAAGAAGAAACAGTAGAAACTACTGAAGAATAATAAAAGACCGAGAAATCGGTCTTTTTTGATGCAGATTATTTTATTGCATAAAACAAAAGATTAATTTATAATTTAAAGTGGATGGTGAAGATAATGAGCAGAAGATATTATAGACATTATAGAAGGTACGGGAATTATGGATATAATAGAAAATATAGAAATAATAGAAGTTACAATCATTATACGAGAAGTAGTGATATAACTGGCATTATTATTATATTTCTAATTATTGGGTCATTATACTTTATTAGTATACTAGACAAAATTTGGGACTTCATCTATATTAATTTTGAGTACATCTTATATTATACTTCTTTATGCATATTGATTATTGCAGCAATATTATTTGTGATATTCCACAAAAAAATAATTGACTATTTTAAAAGTTTAAAAAAAGTGTTTATAATGGAAAAATTAGAAAAAAATGGTCTATTATTCAAAAAAATTAAAGAATTAAATGAAAACAATTATATCGGTGAATTAGAACCATTTTTATATTCATATAATGTCTATAAGCGTTCAGATTTAGAAAACTGTAATATAGATGATTATTTGTTAATGACAATTGATCAACAAAACCTTAATCTGACCCGATATAAAAGCAAATATAATAGTCTTCTAATAAACTTTTATGAATATGAAAATAAGTATAATGAATTAAAACAATTTGTTTCAGACGATGAAGCATTATCACTTCACATAAAGAAATCAGATTACTATGAAATACAACAAATTATTTTTGAGCAAAACAAAATAAACAAAACTTATTTGTTTAAAGTTATTATACGTATAAATTACATAGATAAAAGAGGAAATAATAAAGGTTCGAAAGAAAAAGAATATTATTTAGATGAATATTGTGACCTTGAAAATGAATATTCAAATATAAAGGGAAAAAGAGCTTTTTATGAAATAAATTCAAGAATACAAAGAGCAAGAATGAGTGAATCATTAAGATATGATATTTTAAAAAGAGACGGATTTAGATGCCAAATATGTGGTGCTACGCAAGCAGATGGAGTACAATTACATGTCGACCACATTATACCGGTATCAAAAGGTGGTAAAAGTATACCAAGCAATTTACAAACTCTTTGCTCAAGATGTAACATAGGAAAAGGTAATAAAACCGATTAAAGAATCACATTAGTGATTCTTTTTGGTTGATTGAAAAACATTTATATTTGGGTTATAATAAAATATGATAGAAATACTAGGAAGAGGTGAGGATACACGAAAAAATTATTTCACAATAAACTATTAAACGCTGTCCTCATCTTTGTATTTTTTGGTGGTATTGTTAATGTTTTAGCATATACATATGACGCTTTATTAGTAGGATTTACTCCAAAATCTAATGAGTGGGATGTAGAGAATACTAAAGATGCTTTAGATGATTTATACTTAAGAACATCAAGCTATTTAGTTTCATTTAGTGTTCCTGATAATAAAAGCGAAATATTTTCTAATATAAGTTTTACTGCTGATCAATATAGGACAGATTTAGTAGTAAATGTTACTCCTACATTTAAAACTGGATATTCATCAAGTGATATATATGAATATATATTAGTTGCAAATGATAAACTAGTAAGTACTTCTAAAACAACTACAATTACATTTGCAAATATTAATGCCGGACAAAGATATGTTTTAAGAGTAATTGCTCTCGATAAAGACTCTAAGATGCATAAAAGTGGTACTGTACCTTATAATGTTGTAAATACATTTACTAAAGTTGTGCTTTCTAGACCTATAATTACCGATAAAGGAGTAATGACAGTTAGATACGATTCATATCCAGATACTACTAAAACATATTATGATTTTGATGAAACTGTAGATTTTTCAAATACTGATGGTCTTCCAGTAGGAGCATATGATGGTGATATGACTACTTATGCAGGTCCTTATAACGTAACCTATAAATACCTTGATATTGATCCTAGTGCATACGGAAAAACAATGAAGATATATACAAGTGGTAATTATTCTTGTTACTACTTCCCATCATCACAATGTGGTAGAAGTACTAATTATACATTTACTGTTCCAAGTACAAACGAATTTAAAGTATATGGTAATGAAAGTCATAAATTCTATGAAATAGTGATAGAATAAATAAAAAAATAGGGACTATTTATTAAATTAATATAGTGACAAAAAAAATATTCTGTGTTAAAATTAAATTATCATAGGAAAACATATAAAAATGGAGGATATATTATGAAAGAACTATTCAAAGATACTAAAAATATAATGATCGCGGCACTTCTTGTTGCTGTAGTTGCGTTGGCTGTAGGTTATGCAATCTTTGCAACAACATTACAAATTGATGGAGTTGCAAAAATCGATGCAAACTGGGATGTAGAAATTATTTCAATTACACCATCATATACTAATAACGCACAAGAGACATCAAATGCAACACCAGCATTTACAACAACAACTGCTTCATTTGATGCTACATTTAATACTCCAGGAGATAAAGCAACATATACAGTTGTAGTTAAAAATAGTGGCTCAATAGCTGCAAGATTAAATGCAATTTCACCTAATGTTTCAGCACTTAATACATTAAATAGTACAGCACCAGCTGTAATTAAATATTCAATTAAAACTGCTCCAGCATTAGACTCGGTATTAGCTGCTAATGGTGGTGAAGCAACATTTGTATTCGAAGTTGAATTTGATAAAGATGCAACAGCTGAACAAATTAAAGCATTATCAACACCAATTTCAAAAAGTTTAACAGCTACTATAGAATACGTTCAAAATACAGCAACAACAGGATTCTAAAAAACATCAATAAAGAGTGGCAACACTCTTTTTATTTTTAAGGAGAATACTATGAAATGGTTCAAAAGGAGAAGATTTAGAAAAATCTTAATAACTAATAAAGGTAAAATAATCTTCGCTGCATCATTACTATTTATAGTTTTATTAGGAGTAGGTTATGCCGCTTTTAGTGAAGTACTTACAATAGTAGGTGCAAGTATTATTAAACTGCCAGCTTGTCAAAAAAATGTAACTGGTAATTTTGCTGTGACTGGATCTTGGAATGGTTCTGAACGTGTTCAAGTATATGTTAATAATTATGATTCAGCAATGCTTGAAAACTTCACATTAGAACTAAAAGTTCCAGAAGGAACGTCAGCAGGACCATTTGATAATTGTATTAATGATACAATAGACGGATATTTATATCCTAGCTCAGCCGGAATAATAACAATTACATTAAATCATGGAAATAATGGTACTTGTGAATGGTTAAGTAAGATAAATGGTGCTACTACAAGTAACGGAGAAGTAACACCAGGATCATGGGCAAATGGTAATGGATTTGGATTCCAACTTAATAACTCTTTAATTGATTCAAATAGTACAATTAATCCTGAATTTATAAACTTTGAAGGATGTACAATTTATGGAGATAGCGGTAATCAAGAAACTCCTTTATCTGCATTAGCATTAAGTCCTTCAACTGCAACAATTGGTATTAATGAAAGATTAAATTTAACTACTACAAAAACACCTGCATATAAACAAGTAAATCTTTTATATACAAGTTCAAATAGTAATATTGCAACTGTTGATAGTAATGGTAGTGTAGTAGGGGTATCACCTGGTACTGCTACTATTACAGTTAGCGCTGAAGGATTAACAGCAACAGCTACAATTACCGTTGAATCACATGTACTAGAACCTGAAAGTGTAACAATTAATCCTTCAGAATATAGATTACTGGTGGGAGAATCAGTACCTTTACAAACAGAGGTTTCACCATCTGGTGCTATAACTACATTTACCTGGTCAAGTTCGGATAGCAGTGTTGCAACTGTTGATAGTAATGGTAATGTAGTGGGAATATCATCAGGTACTGCAACTATCACAGTTACTACAGCAAATAATGTATCTAATACATGTGCTATAAGGGTTATTGAACCCGCTGTATCAAATACATTAGAATTTAGTTTTTCACATAAATATGAGTATCAATATGGAGATACTTATTACTTTAATTTAAATGTAACCAATTTAACAAACGAAAGAATATATTATTTTAAAGTAGGATTTGATTTACCTACAGATGTTACAATGTCGTTATGGCAAAACCATTTAGTAAGTCAAATAAATAATTATATGGAATTTAATAATGGATATGAATATATAGAAGCAAATAGTTCACTTCTTATTGAAGGATCATTTTCTTTCCCAGATAGGTATTTATATGATGGTTTAAATCCATGGGGTGGTCAAGCAAGGCTTATTCCAAATGAATATTTATATCCAGAAATAACAAGTATAGATTTAAGTTAGGAGGAATAGTATGAAAAAAGTAAAATATAGTGCAGTACATATTGTATTAATAATGTATTTACTTTTTTCTATGTTCTACTCTAAGTATATTGATTTAGTTATATATTCTTATTATATTAATCCATTAGTACTTTTAATTTTAGCTTGTATATCACACTTAGAAAGAAATGAAAGTACTGGAAGATTTATTAATAGAAAAGATAATTATAAAACAGTAATAATTGCTACATTATTTTATATAATCATATATTTTCTAAGTGGATTACTTTTTGGATTCTCTAGAACAATATATTCGCATGATATTCTAAGTCTTTTAATAAATATATATCAAATAATACTTCCTATAGTATTTATTGAATATATTAGAGGTAATGTTATTAATTACGATAGTGATAACTCATTATATGTAATAATATGTACAATCTTATTCATTCTACTTGAAATAAATTATCCTAGATTATATAGTGATTTTGGTAATATAGAAAAATTATTTCAATATATATCAGCATTTGTACTTCCTATAATATTTGGAAATGTTTTATATACCAATTTAACTAGAATAGGTGGATATAAACTAGTATTAATATATAGGGTAATAGTTCAGTTTATATACTTAATTACTCCAATATTCCCAGCACATGACTGGTTTGTTCAAGGAGTATTTGGAATACTTGCTCCTAGTATTATTTACTTATCATTAAAATTTGAATTAAATAAAAAAATATTAAGAGAAAAGAAAGAAATAAAAAAAGCTAAATCTAAATTATATATTCCTTTTATAATATTAATAATAATATTTACACTTTTTATGACAGGATTCTTAAGTGCATCACCAATTGCAATTTTATCAGATAGTATGAGTCCTTATTTTTCAAGAGGTGATGTAGTTGTTTATCAAAAGATAAACGATGATACATTGAAAAAGATAGAAAAAGGTAATATAATTGTATATAGTAAAGAAAAACAATACATCGTACATAGAGTTATAGATAAATATGAAAAAAATGGAAAACTTTATTTTGTAACTAAAGGCGATGCAAATAACGATAAAGATTTTGATCCGGTAGAAGAGAAAAATGTACTTGGAAAATATATATTCCATGTGAAATACATTGGTTTCCCAGCCGTATGGTTAAATGAATTATATAGAAAACAAACACCGCTAGTCGAAATCAAATAAAAAGGGAGAAGTTGTATGGATAATAAGGTTCGCAAATATAAATTGAAACCTTGGGTAAGAATATTAATATTGCTTATCTTCCTTTTTAATGTCGTTTTTTCGGCTATTTTAATACATCATGGTAGAAACCCTAATCAAGTTCCTAAAGTTGATTATACGTACCGTATAGATGAAAAACTAGGGTATTCTGTAGCGCTTAAAAATAATGACTTCTATGAAGAAGATGTCTTAGGTGAAGGAAAACAGTATGCTACTGAATTAATAGACCATATAGATATCAATTTTAACTATAATTATCAAGGTAGTAAGATGACTACTAATAAAATAGCTTATGAAATAAATGGTACTATTATTGGAGAATACGAAAATAAAGATAACGGAAATTCCGAACTATGGAAAAAGAATTATGTATTCGTTGAAAAAACAAATGACGAAAGAGAATCTGCTACTTTTAATGTAAATAAATCACTAAAACTTGATTATGCTAAATATAGTAAAATAGTAGAAGATTTCAAATATAAATTTAAAATTCCAATTGATGCATACCTAGATATAGTTTTAAAAGTATACTATGATGTTACTTTAGAAGATAAATCCATAGTAACTGCAACAGATTCTATGGAACTTAAAATACCACTAGCTAGAACAACAATTACTATAGAAAAGAAGATTGACGATAAAAGAGTTGTTGATTTAAAGAACGCTCCAGTAGAAAAAGATGAGCGTATGATAAAACATGGTATATTTATTAATTTAATATCAATTGCATTCTTCTTACTTTTATCACCATTTGTATTTATCTCAAATAAAACTTATTATGAAAAAACACTAGAAAGAATACTTAAGAATTACTCAGAAATAATTGCTGAAGTAGATTCAGCACCTAGTGAAAATGATTTAGAAATAATTGATGTAAAGAATTTTGAAGATATGGTTGATATTGAAGAAGAAATAAAATCACCAATTCTATACTATAAAGTAGAAGAAGGTAGTGAAGCATTATTTACTATTGTAAATGATAATTATATGTATAGATATATACTAAAAAAATAGAACCGATATAATCGGTTCTTTTATTTTGTTAAAATATCAAATACTTCTTTAACATCTTTAAGTTCTTGTTTATCTTTATATTTAGGTATTACATGCATATGAAAGTGTTTAACATCTTGAGCTATACCATTATTTTGACATAGAGAAACTCCGTCACAAGATAATTTATCTTCAGCAAGTTTCTTCATATTCTTAGCTACTCTTATAACTTCTAAAAGAGTTTCTTCACTAATAGTATCAATATCTTTAGTATGAACTTTAGGAATAACTAACATATGTCCATTGGTATTAGGATTAATATCTAAAAATACTTTTACTTTTTCATCTTCATATACAGTATAAGAAGGAATATCTCCTTTAATTATTTTACAAAAAATACATGTTTCATCCATTATTTATCACTCCTAAAAATATTATAACATAAATAAAGAATTGTATAGAAAATATATAGTAAATAATGTATAATACTTTTGGGGATGATAATATGAATTCACTTAAAATTAATAACATATCTGTAAAAACTGAAGATAAAGAAATATTAAAAGATTTTTCTTTAGAAGTAAATCCTGGTGAAATACACGTTATAATGGGTCCTAATGGTACTGGTAAATCTACTTTACTTAATACTATTATGGGAGATAGTAGTTATGTTATTACTAGTGGTGAAATCTATTATAATGATAAATTATTAAATAATTTAGATACCTCAGATAGAGCTAATCTTGGAATATTTTTAGGAATGCAAAAACCTATTTCTTTAGAAGGAGTAAGTAATGCAGACTTCTTAAGAACAATGGTTAGTTCAAAAGAAAAAGAAAACTTTAATTTAATGAAATTTGTTAAGAAACTAAATGAATACCAAGAAAAATTAAAGATAAACAAAGATATGGTAAGTAGAAGTGTTAATACTGGTTTCTCTGGCGGAGAAATAAAGAAAAATGAAATACTTGAGATGTACCTACTTAATCCAAGTTTAGTTATGCTAGATGAAATAGATTCTGGGCTTGATGTAGATAGTTTAAAAATAGTAGCGGATAATATACTTGATTATTATAAAGAAAGTGGATGTGCTCTTCTTATAATAACACATTATCAAAAACTACTTGATTATATAAAACCTACACATGTTCATATAATGAAAAATGGTAAGATTATAAAAAGTGGAGACTCTTCTTTAATAAATGATATAGAGCAGTTAGGATACGAAAATTTAGATACCGAAACAAATGAAATTTGAAGATCTAAAAAGAATTAAAATAGTAGATGATAAAGTAGTAGATAAAGAAATAGATGAAGGTATTGAAATAGAAGAAATACCTAGAAATATGTTCTTTGATGTAACAGTAATTAAAATTAATATATCAAAGGATACTACTTTAAAGTTAGAGTTTAGTACAAGAAAGGCTACTAAATTAGATGTAAAAATAACTGTTAAAGAAGGAATCCATTTAAATCTAATGGAATATCGATTTGGTAAAAACTTTAAAGTTAGATATCAATATAATCTAGAAAAAGATAGTTATACAAATATAGTTAAGTTCTATGATGTAAATGGTATTAAAGAAATGAATATGATATTTCTAAATGGAGAAAATGCTAAAATAGATTATAATTTTAAAACTATATCAACTGGATTTGAAAAATATAATTTAACGATACATCATAATGCTCCTAAAACAATAAGTAATATTTGTAATAATGGAGTAAACATTAATGATGGTAATTTACAATTCAATGTATCTAGTTTTGGCACTTTAGATAACAAGGGTTGTATCATTAATCAAAATAGTCGTATAATTAATTTAACAAACAACAAATGCGGTATAAATCCTAATCTATTTATAGATGAGATGGATGTAGAAGCATCTCACTCAGCTTTAATAGGAGGATTTACTAAAGATGAAATATTTTATTTAACTAGTAGAGGATTAAGTAAAAAAGATGCTATAATGCTTCTAATAACTGGATTCTTACTAAATAATACAAATGAATTAATTGCTAAAAAAATTAAGAAAAATATTAATAAATATTGGAGGTGATATTATGAATAGAGAAGATTTTAATATCTTAAATACTGGTATTATTTATTTAGATAATGGTGCTACTACATTAAAACCAAAGTGTTTAGTAGAAGCAACAAACGATTATTATTTAAATTATAGTGCTAATGCTCATAGAGGAGATTATTCTATTAGTTTAAAAGTAGATAAAATGTATGAAGAAGTAAGAGATAAAGTAAAAAGACTAATAAACTGTGAAAGTAATGAAGTAATCTTTACTAGTGGATGTACTGATTCCTTAAATAAAGTGGTATTTGGTTTTTGTAAAAACTACTTAAAAGAAGGAGATGAAATTCTTCTTACTAAAGCAGAACATGCATCTAACGTCTTACCTTGGTTTGAACTTTCTGAAGAAATAAAAACAAGTGTTAAATATATACCTTTAACAGAAGATCACGTGGTAACAGTAGATAATGTTATTAAATCAATTAC
This sequence comes from Bacilli bacterium, assembly GCA_016283075.1. GTDB lineage: Bacteria > Bacillota_I > Bacilli_A > RF39 > UBA660 > RGIG4266. Next base: position 9,650 of record JAEEMF010000078.1, read on the forward strand.
AGATAAAACAAAAGTAATATCACTAGCTCAAGTTACTAATGTAATAGGAGATATAAGACCTATTAAAGAAATAACTAAAATAGCTCATGAAAGAGGTATTATTGTTATAGTAGATGGAGCACAAAGTGTTCCACATATGAAAGTTGATGTAAAAGATCTAGATATTGATTTTCTAGCATTCTCAGCACATAAAATGTGTGGTCCAACAGGAGTAGGGGTACTATTTGGTAAATATAACTTACTAGAAAAAATGAAACCTACTAGTTTTGGCGGAGGAATGAATTCTTTCTTTGAAGTAAACTTTGATAGAGAGTATAGTAAAATACCAACTAGATTTGAAGCAGGAACTCCTAATATAGCCGGAGTAATAGCTTTTGGTAAAGTAATAGATTATCTTTTAAATATTGGTATGGATAATATAACTAAGCATGAACTATCTTTAAAGAAATATTTAATAGATAGATTAAAGGAAAATGAAAATATTACTATTTATAATGAAAATACTATGTCCGGAATAGTAACATTTAATTATAAAGAT
>JAEEMF010000079.1 GCA_016283075.1 Bacilli bacterium
AATTTTCTTAAGAAAAGTGATATTTTAGATGAATTTGTAGAACTTACAAGATTAGAAGACGTATGGGAATGGAAGAAAGTAAATAATCCAAAAGCACACGATCTTGCAATTCTATTTAATGAAATCACAGTACCTAAGTATCTAGAGTGGATGAATAAAAAAGTAGAAACAGAAGACCATTTTCACTTTAATGAAATAGAAAATTTTGTTATAGAAAATAAAAAAGAAAAGTATATTCAAAACGTTGAAAAGCTTTGGAATTCAAAGGAAATCTTTGAAGATGAATATGGTAATAAAATGGCAGTAATCCTATCTCCATATGAATATAGAAATGAACTAGGAGAATACGGAAGAACACACGATAATGAAGGAATAAAGTATGTTGTTGTAATAGCATTTGATACTGCTGAAAACGGTCAAAAATCATATAGATCAGTAGACACTACTATTGATGTAGGTAAAATTGCTGAAGCTCATAATGGTAGGGGTCACTTTGCTGCAGCAGGTGTTAATATAACTAACGAACAAAAAAGAAAAGTTATGGATTTCATTTTAAATAGTAAATATGATGAATAATCAAGTTTTTGCTTGTTATTTAAAAGTTTAAGTGATATAATATCAAGTAGTTGAGAAGGGAGGGATATTGATGTCAAAAGTAATCGTTCGTAATGGTAATGTTGAAGGTGCATTAAGAACCGTAAAACAAAGAAACGCTAAAGACGGCCTCCTAAAAGCAGTTCGTGAAAGACAAGAAGGTTATATGAAACCTGGAGTTAAAAGAAGAAAAGCTAAAAAAGAAGCAATTAAAAACGCTAGAAGAAATAATAGAAAATACAACTAAGAGCATCATGCTCTTTTTTGATATAAGGAAGGTGTAATTATGAGACAAACTATTTTAAATGATTTAGTTGCAGCAATGAAAAGTCAAGATAAAGAAACTTTATCAGTACTAAGAGGTATTAAAGGAGCAATGCAACTAGAAGAAATTAATGTTAAACATGAACTTAATGATGATGAAATGATTACAATTTTATCAAGACAAATTAAACAAAGAAAAGAATCTATTGAAGAATTTAAAAAAGGTAATAGACAAGATTTAATAGATGCTACTCAAGCTGAAATAGATATTATTTCTAAATATTTACCAGAACAATTATCAGAAGAAGAAGTAGATAAAGTAATAGATGATGCATTTAATAAAGTTAATCCTCAAGGACCATCTGATATGGGTAAAATAATGGGTATGGTTAGTCCTTTATTAAAAGGTAAAGCAGATATGGGACAAGTATCTAGAAAAATTAAAGAAAGATTAGCTAAATAAAGTGGAACAATCTAAATTAGATTTAGTAAGACAAAAATATGATGAACTATGTGCTTTAAGAAAAAAAATACTTGAAGCGCAAGATACAAAAATTGATAAAGAAAGTAGTCCATCAGTACGTAGATATAAACAGTTATTAGATTTGATTGATTTCTATGAAAGAGATGAATACTTTGAGGATTATCAAAGAAGGTTAGACACACTTTTAAAATCTAAAAGTGTAATAAAATACCTAGAAACAAAAGACGATAAGTTATTAGAAGATGATGATGTATTTGAATATGTTGATTTATCTAACTTAGTAAAAATTGATAGAAAAGCTGAAATCGTTAATATGAAAAAAGAAATAGAGAATCTTTTAAATGATAATGATTTAAAAGCTTATTTAGAAGCTGTAGAAATACTTAAAATAGAGGAAGAGGAAGATCATATAAATTCTGAACATCTTCAACAACTTGCTTTTGATGAAGCACACGATAAAGATAATACTTATTTAAAAATAAGAGATAACAATTTGGTAAGAATAATTAATATGGATACCGGTTCTTGCCGCATCTATGATTATAATGACAAAAAATTAATCGATGCATTTCGTAAAACTCACTGCGTTATAGGTAATCCAAATGTTTCGTTTTTGGGTATAAGTCACTTGAAATATGATTATAGAAATTTTTATTTAAAAGACCGTAATAAAGATGCTAAAACTGCTACAAAAGAAGCTAGACAATATCTTAGAAATTATGGTAAAAATTAAATAAAATGTTATTGCAAAAAGTCAGTATTATGTTATAATAATATTGGCTTTTTTAAATACACATGAATGTTGATTTCTATGCCTAGTGCCAATTGGTGGTGTAGGAAGTAGATGCATTCAGAGGAAAATAACAAAAGGAGGAATAAAAATGACAGTTGTTTCAATGAACTTATTATTAGAAGCTGGAGTTCACTTTGGTCACCAAACTAAAAGATGGAATCCAAAAATGAAAGAATATATTTATTCATCAAGAGATGATATTTATATTATTGACTTACAAAAAACTGCTAAAATGATTGAAGAAGCTTACGCTGCTTTAAATCAAATCGCTAAAGATGGTGGTAAAGTATTATTTGTAGGTACTAAAAAACAAGCAGTAGAAGCTGCTAAAGAAGAAGCTATTCGTTCTAACTCATTCTATGTAAATGAAAGATGGTTAGGTGGTACTTTAACAAACTTCAAAACTATTAGAAGTAGAGTTAAAAGATTAGAAGAAATCGAAAAAATGGAAAAAGATGGTACATTTGATGTATTACCTAAAAAAGAAGTTATTGGTTTAAAGAAAGAATACGATAAATTAAATAACTTACTTGCTGGTATTCGTGGAATGTATAAATTACCTCAAGCTTTAATTATCGTTGATCCTTCAAAAGAAGAAATCGCTATTAGAGAAGCTAGAAGATTAAATATCCCAGTATTTGGTATTGTAGATACTAACTGTGATCCAGATATGGTAGATTATGTAATCCCAGGTAATGATGATGCTATCCGTGCTGTTAAATTAATTTTAGGTGTTTTATCTAACGCTATCGTTGAAGCTAACGGTGGACAAATCGTTAACTATGTAACTGCTGATGATAAAAAACCAGCTGATATTATGCAAAAAGCATTAGAAACAGTACACAAAAAAGAAGATAGAAGAAAACCATTTAATAACGATAGAAAAGAATCTAAACCATTTAATAAAAATGTAGAAAAGAAAGAAGCTTCAAAAGAAGTTAAAGAAGAAAAAGCTAAAGAAACAAAAAAAGTAGAAAAAACTGAAACTGTAAAAGAAGAAAAAGTTGCTGTTAAAAAAGAAACTAAAAAAGCCGAAGTTAAAGAAGATTTAACTACTAAAACAGTTGCTGAACTTCGTGAACTTGCAAAAGCAAAAGAAGTTAAAGGTTATTCAACAATGAAAAAAGCTGAATTATTAGACGCTTTAAAATAAATATAATTAAGATGATTTAACAATCATCTTTAATTTTAAGAAAGGAATTACTATTATGATAACTGCTAGTTTAGTAAAAGAATTAAGAGAATCTACTGGTGCAGGTATGATGGACTGTAAAAAAGCTCTAGAAGCTACTAACGGTGACATGACTGCTGCAGTTGATTGGTTAAGAGAAAAAGGAATTTCAAAAGCTGCAAAAAAAGCTGATCGTATTGCTGCTGAAGGTTTAGCAGAAGTTAAGATTGAAGGAAATATTGCTGCTATCGTTGAAGTTAACTCTGAAACAGATTTCGTTGCTAAAAATACTGAATTTACATCAATGGTTGATGAAATCTTAAACGCAATTATTAAAGGAAATCCAACTACAGTTGAAGATGTTTTAGCACTTGAATCAAGTGAAGGAACTATTAACGATTTAATCGTTGCAAAAACTGCTAAGATTGGTGAAAAATTATCTTTCAGAAGATTTGAAAGAATTGAAAAGAAAGATAGTGAATCATTTGGTTCTTACATCCACATGGGTGGTAAGATTGCTGTTTTAACAGTATTAGATGGTGCTAGTGAAGATGTTGCAAAAGAAGTATCTATGCATGCTGCTGCTATGAGACCACAATATGTTAAATCATCAGAAGTTCCAACTGATGTTCTTGAAAAAGAAAAAGAAATCATGAAAGAACAATTACTTAACGAAGGAAAACCAGCTGATAGAATCGAAGGTATCCTAGTTGGTAAAGTTAAAAAATACTATGAAGAAGTTTGCTTAGAAAACCAAATCTTTGTTAAAGCTGAAAACAAAGAAACAGTTGCTGACTATGTTAAAAATAACGGAGGTTCAATTGTAACTATGGTTCGTTATGAAGTTGGTGAAGGAATGGCTAAAAGAGAAGAAAACTTCGCAGAAGAAGTTGCAAAACAAATCAACGGATAAGAGACTATTTAGTCTCTTTTTTCTTGCTCTTATATGGTATAATGTTTATAGAAGATTGGAGGGTATTTATGAGAAGAGTAGGAAAATTTTTATTAGGAATAACAACTCTTTTTACTTCATCGATAGTTGCTTTTACCTTTCCTATAACAATACCAGTAATGCTACCATTTATGGTAGAAGGAGCAGCACTTACTTCTGATTCAATTCAAAAGAAAGATTTTAAGAATTCTATTTTCTTTATGAATCATAAAAATGAAATATATCAAAATGGTTTAAGACTAGATAAACTGGTTAAGCATATGTTTAATAAAAATAAAACAGAAGTTTTTATGGAAGAAACACTTAACTGTTTGAAAGACTTAGATGCTTATAAAAATGGAAAGAAACAAACTTATAAAACATTAAGTCAAACTGCTACACTAAGATTTTTAAAAGATCTTAGTAGAATGGGATATATAGATAATCTAGAATATACAAAAAGTAATAAGAAGAGAAATTTATTCTTAGAAAAATTAATTCTTGGTAATAAAGATAAATCTCTTAAGAAATATAACTTCTATAATATAAGTTTTGGTGTAACTGGAAAGAAAATAGATGATAAAGAAATAGAAGACTATAAGAATAAAATGTTACATTATATGACTAATAAAGAAGATAAAAAAGAAGAAGTTAAAACTATAGAAACTCCTACTTTGAAAAAAGAAAACGTAGATGAATTAGGAGTATCACTTGATAAACCAAAACTTGATATATCAAATAAAAAAGAAAATGTAGATGAACTTGGAGTAACAATAAAACCTGCTCCAATGATAGAAGAACCAAAAGAAACTATTGAAGAAGAAAATGAATACCACGGAAAAACAATGTAGAAGGTGATATTATGCGTATAATTAGTGGCAAATATAAAGGTAGAAAAGTAGAAGGATATAATATTGAAGGAACAAGACCTACTATGGATAGAGTAAAAGAATCTGTAATAGCAATGATTCAAAATAAAATAGATGATTCAGTGTGTTTAGATTTATTTACAGGTTCTGGTAGTATTGGTTTTGAACTACTTTCTAACGGCGCTAAAAAATGTTACTTAGTAGATAACAATAATATAGTTATTAAAACTTTAAAAAAGAATATAATTAATTTAAAAGTAGATAGTGATTATGAATTAGTACAAAATGATTTTAGAAAAGCACTTGAAGATTTTAATAGAAGAAATATTAAGTTTGACATAGTATATTTAGATCCTCCATATAAGAATAACTTTATTATGCCATCTATTGATTTATTAGTTAGTTTAGATTTATTAAACGATGATGCAGTAGTAATTTGTGAATTTGAAAGTGAAAAAATAGATACTGATAAACTTAAACTTATTAAAGAAAAAAGATATGGTAGTAAATATGTCAACATCTATAAAAAACTATCATAAAAATATCTATTAATGTTATAATGAAAATGGTGATTATATGAAAACAAAATTTAGATCTTATTTACCAATATGGTTTATTGTAATGGTTCCACCAACAATATTACTTTTATTTGGTTACAACTTTATATTTTGTAGCTTTGCACTTATATTTGCATTAATATCTATAAAAGATGAAGATGCTTTTGATAAGTATACTAAGTGTATTGGAAGACTATGGGGTATATCATTTTTACTTGATTTAATAGGACTTGCTCTATTAATAGTTCCGGAGTTTTTCTCTAAGATTAAGTTTATAAATGATAACTTAGTATATCCATTAGAACATAATCCATATACAAAAGTTCTATCATTTATATATATGATTCTTGTATTTGCTATACTTTATTTTATAGGATATAAACTAATTAAAAAGTTTATTATTAAAAGAATTAGAAAGAAAGAAGATATTGAAAGAAGAAAAACTATTGTTATGACATTATTTATAATTCCATATTTATTCTTTGTACCTACAACTATGTTTGAAAAAACAAGTAAAAGTTCTTTAGAAGACTTTAAAGGAACACTTCTTCAAAAGAATTCTGATATAGTAAACTTAGTTAAATTCTTAAATGTATCTGAATATATTACAACATATCATTTAGATATAACAGTTCAGCCATATACATTAAAATTTAATGTAAAAGATTTAGATACTAACGCATATTTATATTTTGAACAAGATGCATCTATAATCTTTAATTTAATAAGTAATGTTAATGAAGTAGTATTTACTCTTGATGATAAAGATTATGTTTATAAAATAAATGATATTAATAAAATATTTAAAGATATAAAAAGTAAGAGTTTAAATGATATATCTTCATATTATAAAGATTCTAAATATAAAGATTATATCTATTATGGTTTTATAAATGATTATACTGTATTTGATACATCTGAATACTGTTTAGAAGAAAAACAATTATTATTTAAAGATGATAATTATAATTATTATTTCAAATGTACTGATTTAAGTAAGATTATGCTTTATAGTAAAGATGAAGAATATACATTAAAAGATGCACTTGATAAAAAAGTTATCACAAAGGAAGACGTATTAAATAGTAATCTAACTATTATTAAGGAAGAAATTAGTGAAAGTACTAGTAAGTGATTTTGATAATACCTTTTTTACAAGTGATTATGAAAATAATATAAAAAGAGTAAATAAGTTTATAGAAGAAGGCAATATCTTTATAATTGCAACAGGAAGACCTATATATTTACTTAAAAAAGATTTAGATAGTAGTATTAAATATTCATATTTAATATGTAATGATGGAGCAGTAATCTTTGATAAAGATGATAATAAAATATTTAATCTTGATATAGATAAAAAGACTGCAGAAAAAGTATATTCATTTTTGAAAAATGATACTAATAATAAAGAAGTATATATTGATACTAGTTTAGAGTTTAGTACAAGTATTAATAGTTCAGTTAATGGAGTACTAGCTTTACCAGAAGATAGAGATAAAGCTCTATCTAGTATTAATGAAATACTTAAAAATAATAAAAATATACATGCTTATTTAAGCCATAGATGGATAAATGTACTTAATAAAAAAGCTTCTAAAGGAGAAGCTATTAAGTATTTATCCAAAATAAATAAATGGAATGTAAAAGATATTATCACCATAGGTGATGATTTAAACGATATTTCTATGATGAAAGATTTTAATAGTTATTTCATAGTAAATGATAAAACAAATCTAGATTCAAAGAATAAGTGTTTATCTTTTATAGATATGTTAGATAGGGAGGATATTATGAATCTATATGATATCGAAATAACTACAAGAGATGACAAAAAAATTAAAATGGATAAGTATAAAGGAAAGGTACTAATTGTTGTAAATACTGCTACAGGATGCGGATTTACTCCTCAGTACGAAGCTTTAGAAAATCTATACAAAAAATACCATGATAAAGGACTTGAAATACTTGATTTTCCATGTAATCAATTTGGTAATCAAGCACCTGGATCAGATGATGAAATACATGAATTTTGTGCACTTAAATATGATACAACATTTGATCAACTTAAAAAGGTAGATGTAAATGGAGAAAACGAAGAACCAATCTTCAAATATTTAAAAGAAAATTCTCCAAAAGAATATATTAAAGGTATGAAAAATAAACTAGTAATGGGTGGTATTAAAAAGATAAGTACTACTTACAAAAAAGATAATGATATTTTATGGAACTTTACTAAATTCTTAGTAGATAAAGAAGGTAAAGTAGTATTTAGATTATCACCAATTGAAAGTCCTAATATGCTAGAAGAAAAAATAATTGACTTACTTAAATAAGTCAATTTTTTAATTGCTTCAATTGATTTTTTAGAGTATTAATGATATTCTAGTTATATAGTAATAATAGAAGGTGTTTATATGATTAATAAGTTTTTAATATTTACTTTTGGATCACTTTTCGTGGTAATATTACTTATTAGTATTTATTTTCAAGAGAAAAGAGTAAGAAGCTTAACAAATACAGTTTATTTATGTACACTTTGTAGTGTACTTTTTTCCGTTACTATAGAACTATTTGCTTTCTTTATAATACCTTCTGCATATCCTAAAAACATATTTCTATTTGATGTAGTTAATAAAATACAATTAATATGCGTAGCAACATGGGCATTCTTAATATCATTTTATATAACAATAATGTCACTTGATGATAAGTCAAAGAAAAGTATTTATAAAAGATTATATATCTTTTTAGCTTTAGAAGTAGGAGCAATAATAGCTATTATTCTTTCTCCAATTAACTATGTATTCTTAGATAATAGTATAGGACTAGATTATACATATGGACTTGCTCCTGATATAACACTTTATTTTTCTATAGCAGGAATTATAGTAGCTTTCTTCCATATCCTAACAAGAAACGATACATCTGATAAATCTCCAGTAGTACTTCTAATTACAATACTTGTATTTGGACTTACATTAGGAGTAGTCGAAACAATATATCCAGATTTACTTATTGTTAGTTCTGGTCAAACAATAATATCATTTATTTTATATGCAACAATACAAAATCCTGATTTAAATATGATTACAGATTTAAACTTTGCTAAAGAGCAAATTGAAAAAGCAAACCTTGCTAAAACAAACTTTTTATCTAGTATGACACATGAAATTAAAACTCCACTTAACGCCATAGTAGGACTTTCTGAAGACATAAGTGAAGGATATGATTTACCTATGGATATTAAAGAAGATACTAATGATATTTATAAATCATCTAAGGTACTTCTAGAAATAGTAGGAAATATTCTAGATATAAACAAAATTGAAAATGGTCTTATGATGGTTACTGAATCATCATATAGTATTAAAAGAGAATTAACTAATATACTAGAAAATTTAAAGCATCAAATAAAAGAAAATAATAATAAAGTCGAAGTATCAATAAGTGAAAATACTCCTGTTATGTTAGTAGGAGATAGAACACATATTTATAAAGTATTATTTAATATAATTTCTAATGCTGTTAAATTTACAAATAATGGTAATATAACTATTAAAGTAGATCCTGAAAATAATTATGAAGATATGACATCAAATTTAGTAATAACAGTAGAAGATACAGGAAAAGGTATTAAACCAGAAAATATGACTAGATTATTTACTAAATTTGAAAGAGCAAATCAAACTGATTCTATGGAAGGAACAGGACTTGGTCTTGCTATATCTAAAAAATTATTAGAACTAATGAATGGTGAAATAACATGTGAAAGTACTTATGGAGTAGGAACTAAGTTTAGAATATCTATTCCTCAAAAAATTGGTAGTGCTTTAGAAGAAGATATAGAAGAAAAATATAAAGATGTATATGACCTTACAACATTAAAAATATTAGTAGTAGATGATAATCCTTTAAATATTAAGGTTTCTAAAAGAGCATTTAATAGTTTAGGAATAAATGTAGACACTGCTTCTAGCGGAGAAGAATGCATTAATAAATTATTAAATAATAATACATATGATTTTATCTTTATGGATATATTAATGCCTGAAATGCCAGGAGATGTAGTACTAAAAAGAATAAAAGAAAAAGTACCTAATTTTAATACTCCAGTAATTGCACTTACTGCAAGTGTAGATGGACTATATGAACAAAAGATAAATGAATATGGATTTAATGAATATTTAAGTAAACCTTTTAACAAAGATCAGTTAAGAAGAAAATTAAATTACTGTTTACTTGAAGTAAGGGGTGATAAAGATGAGTTATAATTTAGCTGCTGGACTTACAATCGTCGCTCTTCTTTATACAACAGTAGTAATAATAATATTCTTTTCTAAAAAGAATATAAATACAATAGAGAGTAATCTATTTAAATACATCATGATATCTACATTTTTAAGTTGTCTTATAGAGTTTTATATTCAAAACTTTATGGTATCTGTAGGACTACCTAGAGTAGCAAATGATATTATTAATAAAATAGCTTTTGGTAATAATGAATTCTACTGTTTAATATTACTATTATATGCCAACTTAAAATGTAACTGCGCTAAAATGACACATAATGAAAAAATAAAAGTATTAAATAGAAACTTTATGATATATGGGGTTATTTGGATGATTAGTTCTATCTTCCTTGGAGTACTTCCATTTACATATGTATTTAATAAAACTGGTGAAGTAGTACTTTATGTAGAAGGATTATCAGTAAATATAGCCTTTGTTATATGTGGTTTATATTTAGTAATAGCTTTAATAGCAATAATCTATGCCTACATAAAGAAACAATTAATATTTGATTCTAAGAAGTTCTTCTGGTCAGTACTTATCTTCTTTATTTCAATAGGACTATTAGTATTCCAATCATTTAGTCAAACATTTACAGCATGTCAGTTTGTACAAATGTTACTTCTAGTTTATATCTATTTTAATATAGAAAATCCAGATAAAAAATTAGTAGCAGAAGTTAAAAAAGCTAAAGATGCTGCAGAAGAAATAAATATTAATAAGAGTAACTTCTTATCAAATATGAGTCATGTTATAAGAACTCCGCTTAATGCAATTATTGGATTAAGTAAACATTTACTTGAAAAAGAAAATGTTCCTACTAATATAAAAGAAGATGTTACTGATATAGTACAAGCTTCAAATAATCTACTTGAAATAGTCGGAAATATTATTGATATCAATAAGATTGAAAGTGAACTTACTGATATTAAAGAAGCCGAATATAACTTTAAAGCAGAACTTCAATCACTTGTAAAAGTAATAGGTTCTAAGATAGTAAATAAACCTATTGTACTAGGAGTAATGGTAGATCCTAATATTCCTGATATAGTAATAGGGGATAAATATTACGTTAAAACAATACTTAACAATTTACTTGATAATGCTATTAAATATACTGAAAAAGGTCAAATAACAGTATCAATGAGAATGGTAAGTATAGATGAAGAAAAATGTAATATAGAAATGATCGTTGAAGATAGTGGAGTAGGTATAAAAGCAGATAAACTTCAAAATATTTTTAATAAATTTGAAAGAGTAGACTTTGATTCAGCTTCAGCAAGTTCTATTGCTGGAGGTGTAGGACTTGCAGTTGTATATAAACTAGTTTCTTTAATGAAAGGTACTATTAAAGTACAAAGTCAGTATGGTAGTGGTTCGACATTTATAGTAAACTTTCCTCAAAAGGTAGTAAAAGCAAAACAAATTAATGTTGGAAGTATTATAAATACTCCTGTGCCAGCTGTAAAACCAGTAGAGGAAGTACATACTACTCAAAGTACTGATAATACTCTTGCGGGTAAAAGAGTTCTAATAGTAGACGATAATAAAATTAATATAAAAGTCGCTAAAAAGAATATTGATAATTTAGGATTTGTTATAGATGAGTGTGAAAGCGGAGAAGCATGTCTTTCTAACGTAAATAGTGGTATTCATTATGATCTTATACTAATGGATATAATGATGCCAGGTATGGATGGTGTTGAAACGCTTAAGAATCTTAAAAAGATAAATGGATTTAATAGTCCTGTAATTGCTGTTACAGCAGATGCTATAGCAGGTGCTAAAGAAAAATATTTAGCAGATGGATTTAATGATTATGTATCAAAACCATTTACTAAAGAACAAATTCAAAGTAGTATAAATGAAGTATTAAAGAGTGTATAGATATACACTCTTTATTCATTTTTAACTAGAAAAAATAACGAATTTTTGGTATAATGTATTTAGAATGGAGGAGTATAGATGAAGAAAATATTTAATATTATTTTATGTATAGCTTTAATACTAGTAAACTATACTCCTTTGTTTGGAGTAATGGATGTTTACGCAGCAGGAGAATATACATTTGCTATAGCATATCCAGATGACGATGTAGAAGTAGAAACAGGTTTATCATATAATGATGCCTTAAATAAAATGAAAGCATATCCATCTACTGAAACAGCAGTAGCAGTAGTTAAAAAAGGAAATAAAGTAGTAAATGCAAGATATGCATATGTTGAATTAGATATAGACGCTGATACTAATGAAAGAAGAGCAGGTAGTGAATCTAATTTTACTCTTGATTTATCTTATACAGCAAATAGTAATTGGAATGATGGAACTCCAAGTTTAGCACCTTATTACGGTGCAGAAGGAGCTCTTCTAGATGTTGCACCTAGTACAAATAGGGTTAAATTTAAAATAGCAGGATTAGATATATGGACACATGAAGCGTATACACAAATTGTTCCAATTTCTAAATACTATACAACACATAATACTTATTTTTATAGCAATGTAGATCCTAAAATATATACAAATGAAAGTGGCACTACAGTACGAAAAGAACCTAAGAAAGACTCTGAATCATTAGGAACACTTAAAGTAGGAAGTAATAACCTTTATAAGTATTATGCAAGTAAATCTACTACAAAAGCAGATGACTGTACTTGGTATTATATAGACTTTAATAACCAAAAAGGATATGTATGTAATGAAAATGTTACTGAAGTTAATACAATGTATAGTGATACATATTACTATGTTTATAATGGAAGACTATATCTTAGAATTCATAGAGGAAAAGACTGGGCAGATATAGACCAAGACTGCGGAGATGCACCATCTTATTATGATGAAAATGGTAAACACTCTTATTTAAATAGTTCTCCTACAAGACAACATAACGTTAATTCAAATAATAGATATTATAGTTTTGATGGAATATACTTTTATAAATTATATTCGGCTATGATAGATGATTATAAAGAAGGAGTTCATACAAGAGCTGTTAATAGTGAACATCCTTATTATTCATACTTTGTTTATTTACCAGCACATGATGTTAGTGCTTACTCAGCATCTGCACTTAACTATATGGTAACAAGTAATGGATTTACGGTATATCCAAGTAATCCAAAAAGTTATAACTATGACTCTTTACCTGGTAATTATTCACTTCTAGTTGGAAGAGGTCAAGACTTAATAGATGCTCAAAATCAAACAGGAGTAAATGCCTTTAAGATACTTGCTGCAGCAGCACAAGAATCTGCTTGGGGAAGAAGTACAATAGCACTTCATAAATATAATTTATTTGGTATGGGAGCAAGTGATGGTGACCCATATAATAATGCCTTTACTTATTCATCAGTAAAAGACTCAATGATTGATTATGGTAATACCTTAAGTTCTGGTAATTATGGATATTTAAGTAAACCATATTACTTTGGTACACACTTTGGTGATAAAGCATCAGGACAAATGGTTTATTATGCGTCTGACCCATATAGTGGATATTCAAAAGCTAATGTAATGGCTAGTGAAGATAATAAATATGGTCAGTTACAGCTTTATTCATCTACACTAGGTGTTACTAATAATCCATCTAGTAGAGCAGTAAAAGTATATAAAGAACCTACTAGAAATAGTGGAGTTATATATGAAACAAAAAATACTTATCGTAATCAAGTATTAATACATCAACCATTTATTGTTACTGAAAAGATTGAAAAAGAAGAATCTGGACAGGTTAATACTTATTATAGAGTTTATACAGACTTTGGTTTAAACCAAAATAGAGATGGTAAACTTGCTGTTCCATATGATACAAATTATTCGTATGGATATATAAGAGCAGAAGATTTAGATGTTAATAATAATGCTCCAATACTTACATTATCATCTGATAATTATTCAGCAGATCAATCTACAAACTTTGATCCAAGAACACTTGCAACAGTAGTAGATTATGAAGATGATACTAATAAAGTACCAGTTACTTTATCTATAGTTGGTAATTATGATGCTACTAAAGTAGGTACATATGATATAGCTATAAAAGCTACTGATTCATCTAATTTATCAGTATCCAAAAACTTAAGAGTTACTATTAAAGCATCTAAACCAGTAATAAGCTTTCCAGAAAATAATAGTGTTAAACAATATAAATCTTTTGATCCAATGGCTGGAGTAACAGCAGTAGATGAAGAAGATGGAGATGTAACAAGTAGTGTTGTAGTATCAGGGGATATTAATACTAATGTAATGGGAGATTACACTTTAACTTATACAGCAATAGACTCTGAAGGAAATGTAACTGCAACAAATAGAATAATAAGTGTAATAGCTAATTCTAAACCAGTAATATCAGCAACTAACACTACAATTTATTCATTTGATTATGCTGATAAAGATTATGACTACTTAAAAGGAGTAACAGCAGTAGATGAAGAAGACGGAGATGTAACAAGTTCTATTACTTATACTGAAACAGTAAATCCAAAAGTAGTAGGAACATATGAAGTTACATATACTGCAAAAGACCTTGATAATCAAGTATCTACACTTGTTACTACTGTAACAGTAGAAGAAAAGAAATTTAATAAAACAGAAGGAAGACTAAGTCTATATAGTTTAACATTTGATGAAGATACAAATTTACTATATATGAGAGGATATCTTGCTTTAAAGAATATTAATGCTACTAATAATTATGTAGAATATGCCGTAGTATTTGAAAATCAATATAGTGGTAATACAATAATAAAACCACTATCTAGAGGAGAAGCTATTCCAAAGAATACTCCATCTGATAGTGAAGGGTTTGATTTTGATGCTTCTTGGTTTAATGAAGGACTAGATATGTCCGATGTACCAAGTGGTGATTATACAGTTTATATAAGAGGTAGAAGTGGAGATTTAGAAGCAAAAGAAGTACTTCATAATAGATATCAAAGAAAAGATATCATAGGAAAAGTTAAAATAGGTGATAAAGGTATTCAATTTGCTATTAACTATCGAAATAAAAACTTCCCTCTAGAATTATTTGTAAGAGATGAAGGATTACTAAGTTATACAAATATGAGTAATATCGATAGCATGTTTAATCAAATTAATAGTATTAGTTTAGAAGATAATGGTTCTTTAAATATAGTCGCATCTAGTCACAATGTAAATGGAGACTATAGTACAAATGCTAATATTATAAGAAAACTATATATTGAAAATATAGTTACATTTGATAGAACACTTATTAAAGATGTAGGGCACTTAAATAACTTACATTCAAATATTCTAAATACTAATTTATATAATATTCAGTTAAGAGTGTCTGATGGTAAAGATAAAACAAATGCTTGGTATGAAACAAGTGTTGATTTAACAAGTCTTCCAGTAGGAAGATATGCAATATATTTATATACTAAATCAGGTGATATCGAAGACCACGGAGAGCTATATGATTTAACATATAAGAAATTTACTAGAACAGTAGATGTAGGATCTAAAAAGATAACACTTTCTAGAAACGATGTAAGAAGATTTAGAATAGAAATAACAGTAGAAGGGAATTAATTGTTAGTTCTCTTTTTATTTGTGGTATAATGATAATAGGGTGAGCATATGAAAAATAAAGGTTTTACATTAATTGAATTATTAGCTGTAATTTTAATATTAGGTATTATCGCCTTAATAGCAATTCCGGCAGTTGTTAAAGTAGTAGACAATTCCAAAGTAGAAGCTGGTAAAAATTCTGTTCATGGATATTTGAAAGCAGTAGATACTGCTATTACTACAAATATGCTAAATGGAAATACTTTAGAAGACGGACTTTATTCTAAAGGAGAAATTTCAAATGTAGAAATTGATGGTAAAATGGATACTGCTAATGTTCAAGTAGTCGGCGGTAAAGTTGTTTATGGTGACTTTTGTTCAAATGGTAAAAAA
>JAEEMF010000080.1 GCA_016283075.1 Bacilli bacterium
AGATATTACATCCTATCTTATAATTGTTTTCTTTACTGACTTTTACAAAGAAACCAGGTTTGTGTTCTAGAATCTCGCTATCAATTCCTTTATAAAAAAATAAGTCAGATGAAAACTTTTCATCTTCAGAAAGAGGATGACCTTTCTTATTACCAAAATAAGAGATATATACATGATTTTTAAGACTAATACATGCATTCCTTAATTCTCTATATTCATCTTTAATTGTCATCATTATTTCAATATTTGATTTTTGCATAGGTACCTCCTATAATCTTATTTTATATTTAGAAAACTCGTTAGATTTTCCATCAAATACAAGTAATCTCTTTTTTGGTTTTTCATTACAGCTTGTTTCTGGGCAATCATAATCACCATATTTTTCACTATATTCAGTAGAATCTATCTCAATTCTTTTATCATAAGTGACTAAATGTTTTTTCAAGAATTTTCTCCAGTTATCAGGAATTAGATAATCAGAAACACTTCGAGTTAAAATACTTGCAATATGATAAATATCAAACTTTTCTTGAGGTAGTGGTTCTCCATCATATAGCCAATCACTTGGAACATCAGTTTTTACCATAGATGCTATAGAGTGTTTTGCAACTGCTTTATAAAAAAGCTCATTCTTTTGAAAGTCATATTTAACTACAACTTCCCCGCCATTAGGATACCCTTCTCTATCAATAATAATTTTAACTAAAGGAAATCCATAGAAACCAGTTACAATAACTTTGTCATCAAATGCTGTTTCATAAGAATCTTCTTTCTTTTCGTTACTTAGTCTAAATAAATCAGATTCTACAATTGGCATAACATTACATGAGGAAAATGTAGGAGTAAAATTAGGATTTCCATAATTCAAACCATTATCTGTCTGAAGAAGACTATACTCAGGAACAATAGTATCAGGATTTAAATTTATTTTAATATCATAACGACTTGGTATAGACTTATTACTATATTTCCTTTCTCTATCAATTAATAATTGTATGCAAGGAACATCATAGTTTATTTGCACGATTGATTTAAACTTTTTCTCTTTAGATAAAGAAACTCCTTCTTTTCTAAATGGTTTCTTTATTTCAATATCATCTAATAATCCATCAAAATTATCCTTTAATTTTAAATATTCACTTCTTAACGTAAGAAGTAAATCTATATACCTAATTTTTTTCATAATATTCCTTCTTTATAATCTTATTTTATATTTTGGATAAGGAGTTCTTCCTTCAAGTACAAGGACTCTACTTTTATAGTCTGAAAGTTCTTTTGTAGTCAACTTTTTTGGACGACCAACTTTTTCTTCATAATCGACATCATCAACTAATATTTTTTTATCACAAACAACTAAATGTTTTACTAAGAAATCTTTCCAGTCGTCTGATAATAAACATGATTCTACAGTATCAGTAAGGAATTTCCCAATATCAGATTCTGTATATATAGGTACAGCTGGAAGAAAATTACCAGAATAAACAACTTTTGGAAAATGGTTTTTTATTATAAAAATAAGTTCATTTTTTTGATAATCATAATCTATTCCAACATTATAATCAGATAAGGGATTTTGAGTAAGAGATCTATGGATAAATGGAAAACCACAATATATTCTTTCATTCATATAGGAACCTTCATCCGCTCTAAATGTTCTTTTTAATTCTACATCAGATAATTTAAATAATTCAGATTCTAATAAAGGTTTAACATTAGTTGAACCAAACGACGAACATATACGAGTAGAACTTATAGTTCTTTTATGATTATTATCAACAAGTCTATAAGCAGGAATAATAGAATTAATATCATTATCTTCGATAATATCATACTCGTTTTTAAATTTGATATCAGGATAACCATACTTGTCTTTTTTCTCAATCTTAGTTACAAGTTGTAATCTAGAATTATCTCCCCAAAAAAATGGTAAATTCATTTTTACAACAGAAGTAAATTTCTTCTCTTTCGATAAAGAAACTAACTCTTTTCTAAATGGTTTCTTTACTTCAATATCATCAATTATTCCATCAAAATTATCTTTAAGTTTTAAATATTCACTTCTTAAAGTAAGAAGTAAATCGATATATCTAATTTTTTCCATAGAAACACCCCTAAATATGGGATATATAATACCACAATTATTATATATTTCCAAATTGATAATAAAAAAATGTTTAAAGAATTAACTTTAAACATTTTTATTACTTAATCTTAGCAAAATAGATAACATCTTCCTTAGATTCATCTATCTTTAAATGAGCATTTTCTACTTTATTGCATTTAAATCTACTTATATCACATACCACAAGTTTATCAAATTTATTTTCATATTTTTCAAGTATTTCTAATATGTCAGCAGGTATCTTATCTGAAGGTATTTCTAGATCATGAAAGTATAAATCAAAATCAGCATTTTCTAAATTTACAATAAATTCATCTTTTAAACCATCCCATCTAATATTTACTATACCATGTCTATATGTTGGATCAAGAAGACCTAATATTAAATCATTACAACGAATTTCAAACATATCATGATTAGCACGAAGTATTTTGCTTCTAGTTTTTGCTATATCAGTATTACCTGCCATATTTAAAATAGTATTAAAAGCGTCTTTGTTTGTTACTACTATAGATGGTCTATAAATCTTTGAATTCTCTTCTTCAGTTATCCATTCATATCTATAATTATATGGTCTTACTAAACTATATGTCCCATTATCACTAATAGCATCATATCTATCAGTTAAGAAGAATGGATATAGATTCTTTTGAGAAAACTTTAAGAATTCTACCAATTCTTTAAATTTATTATCACAAAATGCATATCTTTTTTTAACCTCAACATATACTTTAAATGGATTATCCATAAAATGTTGTCCCATTAAAGAAGCATTTACTTTAATGCTTTCATAATCTCCATCAACTTTAATATAATCTTGAAGTTTACCTATAATATTATTTAATCTAAGCATTTCTTTTCTAAGTGACATCAATATTTCTATATATCTATAATATTTCTTCATAATATACCTCCTCATTCCATAAAAGATTAATTAGAAATTATAATAATAAAATTAAAGTTAGTTGTCAATAAAAAAGACTGGAATAATCCAGTCTTACATTAATACTATTCTTGAACCATTTCTAATATTAGTATCTTTTACTAAAACATTAATATCATATTTTTCTCCTGTTACGGCATTATATAAAAGATTTTTTTGTGTTGCAATAAAATCTCCATCTGAAAGCTCAAATACTGATTTTTGAAGAATAGATATAACACTACCAACCTTTTTACTAACAGGTATATATATATCATACTTTTCTTCTATTTCTGGTACTACAAGTTCAACTAATACTTTATTCTTCATTAAACTCCTCCGCGCTTTCTACCATATGTTTAATAATTCTATGCTTTCCATTATGAACAGTAAATGCCATAAATGGAAGTAATACCTTACGGTCATCCATAGATAAATTAGAAATATTTAGAGCTAGTTGTGTACCAACATTTTCTCCAAACCAAATACCATAACTATTATCTACACACGATTGATACCATACTTCAGTACCTAAATTTTTAAATGAAGTATATGTATCTACAAGAATAAATTTAGATTTACTATTTTTATTAATTGTTAGAAGTACTTTGTTAAGTATTTCAAGTACATTAGGTTCAAGTAATTTCTTCATTTGTCCTATTCCTAAGAAAACGTATACATAATTAATATTTTCTTTCTCACCTGTAATAATATCATTATAAAGTTTAACTATTGTTTGATTCCAGTTATCTTTATAAAGTTCTACTCCATCTTTTTCATATGCACTAACCATATCAAGAACTCTAACTTTAGTATTAGGTATTTTCTTTAAAAGCTCAATATACGCATATACAAAGCTCATCTTCTCATTAGTCATATTTTCCGTTACAAATGAATGGAAAGGAACTGTACTCATATCATAAGTAATAGGTTTCTTTGTCATTAAATCATAACCGACTGGAATACTATTATAAGTGATTTTATTATTAATAAATTCACTATATGTAACAACCGGTGGTACTGTAGGAATAGCTTTAGCTTTAACACTATAAGCTTCATTCATTTTCTTACCAATAGTTCTTATAGTTTCATTAAATCGTTCTTTAGGAACAATATTTGCAGTTTGGAACTCTACTCCGCACTCATTAACTATAGCAATACCTCTACCATATGCTTTAGATGGAATAAGTCCTCTTGGACAATCTAGAATATTTCTATAATCTCCATCATCAGGCATTTGTAAACAAATCTTATTAGTAAAATACTGACTCATTCTAGAACTAATAGCATTTGCAGATACTACTGATATAACAAATACTACACCATACTTAGATGCATCTCTATATAGATTAGTTATTCCATCAGCTAGTCTAGAATTATTTTCTAAGAATATTTCATAATTATTAATTACTACTGTAATAAGTGGAAGTTTACTACCACTACTCTTTATATAATCAAAATAATTACCAGAATAATTAGCAAATAATTTCTTTCTTTCTTCAATAATATCGTATATCATTGAGAACATATCTGCCACTTTATCAGGAGTTTCTATAGTTGCAATATCTCCTACATGAGGTATAGCATTAAATATTTTTAAACTTTCTGAACCAAAGTCTAATATATAAATATTAACTTCATTAGGATTATGTTCAAGTGACATAGATGTTATTAAAGTAGATAAGAACATCTCCTTACCTGAACCAGTAGCTCCATATAGAAGTGTATTACCACCACTAACATTAATATTAAGAAGACCTTGCTCCTGATTAGTAGGATTATCATATTCACCTACAACTGGATTAATTTCATAAGGGACTGGAGTGTATTTATATTTACTCTTTAGTCCATCAATATAAATATTTTCAGGTATCTTATCAAGCCATAATGTAGATGTATGAATATTATTATCTTTAGCAATATCACATATAGTTTTAACTATATTTGTAAGTTGATCACCTAGATTTATAGACGTATCAACCTTAGTAAGATTCTTACTAGTTTTATATGAAACACCAACATTATCAACAAAGTTAACTGAATCATCAATTCTCTTAATAATGTTATCTGAAGGAATATATTTAGCTCCACTCCAACCAGACTGACCAATATCAAAGTAATCATCATAACCAACTTGTAGATAGAATCTACCAACCTCTTTTAAACTAGCAGCATCTGGTTTTTTAAGCATTTCCTGAGAATCCGATCTATCTTGTACTTTAAGACATACTTTAAATTTACTGTTAGACCAAATTTGATCATTTACTACTCCAGATGGTTTTTGTGTTGCAAGTACTAAGTGTATTCCAAGAGAACGACCTATACGAGCAACTTGAATTAACTGAGACATAAATTCAGGTTGAGATGCTTTTAGTTCTGCAAACTCATCACTTATTATAAATAAATGAGCCATAGGTTCTTTTATAACACCTTCACGGTAAAGTCTTTGATATTTATAAATATCAATAGTACTCTCCCCTAATTTGTCTCTAACTTCATTAAATATCATTTGTCTTCTACGACATTCACTTTGAATAGATACTAAAGTTCTATTCATTTCTGCCGTATCAAGATTTGTAATAGTACCAACTAAATGTGGTATTTTATAACCTTGTTCTTTATTTTCAAAAGCACCAGCAAGTCCACCACCCTTATAATCAATTAGTACAAATTGTACTTCATAAGGATGATAATTAATTATCATAGATAATATATAAGTAATAATAAATTCAGATTTACCAGAACCAGTCATACCAGCAATTAATCCATGTGGTCCATGTGCTTTTTCATGAAGGTCTAATTTAAATTTATCACCATTAGTATGAACACCTACTGTAGTAGCAAGACTTGTTACTGGGCTATTCATCTTCCATCTAGATAGAATATTAAGTTGTTCTATTCTAGATACATCCATCATTTCTAAGAATGGAAGAGAAAGTGGAAGTTGTGAATCTCCATCTTTAACATTAATAGGAACATTTGCTATTTGAGAAGCAATTTCTCTCATGTCAAGATCAGGTATGAATTCATTAGTAAATGTTTTCATATCATTCATGTTCATATTCTTTGTTAATATATTACCTTTTTCATCATTAATTTCAATAAATGTTGAACAGTCACTAGGAAAATCTTTTAATTGTTCTCCTATTCCTATATATGAAAAACCAAAGTTTGTAGCAGTTTCACTTAGTAAACTAGTAATTTTACTATTTTTAGAAACACTATAATTATCATCAATAACTATATAGTAAGGTTGATATTTTTTATAAGTTTCATCCTTATTATAGTTTTCTTCTTCAGCTTTTACTTCAAGTGAATCATCGTTCTTAGCTTGTACATTAGTTCTTCTATTTTTATATTCATTGGCTAAATACTCAGAAACACTTTGTACTTCATCAATAGTAGTAGCAAAAAATCTAGTTTGTTTATTATCACTCCACATATGAGGAACATATCTCATGTAATCCCATCTAGATTCATCTTTATTATTAGTAAAGATTACTACTTTAACATCAAATGGACTATGAAGAGTTATTATTTGTAAAAGTAAACTATTTATATAATCCCATTTATGATCAGTTTTAAACATAATACCGAGTTTATTACTTGTTTTTAAATCAATCGTAATAGGAACATTATGAAGAGTTTTAGAAGCCTCTCCAATAGCATACATCTTATCTTCTAGTTCATCAGATTCCATAACAAAATCTCTTTCAGGAATGCCAACCTTTAATTTAGAAGGAATATTTCCAAACCCTAGTCTTAAACAACAAAAACTTTCATCTTTAACATTTCTAGACCAGAACTTTATATTACTAATCTTATTATTAGTTATAAAAGTCTTACACTCCATACTAGAAGGATAATTCTCATTCATAATTACTTCTTCAGAGTTAATTATCTCATCTACTTTTTTCTTCTTTTCTTCTAAGTATTTAGTATATTTTTCAATTCTTTTCTTTTCTTGTTTTTTATTTTTTCTTTTATTATAACTAGAAATAATTTTTGGCATAAGAATACTACCAATAATCATAGTAGCACATGTAACTATTTGAGGAATCATAGTAGCAAGACTACTCTTATCTTTAGATAAATTATAGATAACCATATAAGTCATCATAAAAGATGATCCTAACATAGTTATACTAGACCCTAAAGTAAGAATAAATGGAAGTTCTTCTGTCTTATTAGAACCAGGAGGTGGAGTAAGTACTACTTCTTCATCTGAAATCTTATTATTAATAAGAAGCTTAGGATAATAATATTCCGATGGATCATATAAATCTACACTAAGAAGTTCATTTTCTGGCTCAAAAGCCTTATTATCAACTTCATTTTTATATAAAACAAAACCTTTTATAGATAACCCTGTCGGATTATTAACTCTAATAAATGAACTATTCCATATAATCTTAAGCCCATTTATAAAAATAGTATCTCCAGTTAATAATTTCTTTTTAGTAGTAAGATAATCATTAACGTATATAATAGACCCTTCTACTGATTCGATATACCAAGCATCATTTTCTTTATGAAACTTAGCATGAATATCTTTAATAAGTGAATTGTTGTAACACATATTACATGTATTATTTTTACCAACCGCAAATTCATTTAAAGAAGAATAATCCAGGTTATATACTGATGTCTCAAAACTAGGTGTTGCAATTACAGCAACTTTACCATTAACGTTTTTTAAATTAAGATAATAAAAAGTATAGTAGTCTAGTTTTATATTATCAAAAGAACTACCATCCTTCTCTATACCCACAAAATCATTTTTTACAAGACACCAAAAATCATCAATCTTTTCAAGATTGATGGAAAAGCTAATATTATCACTAAATTTGTAGTTAACAGATAAAGACTTTTCAGTCTTATCTCTAACATTTATCTTCCCAAGTTTATTACCACCTAAGATGTATAATCTCATAATATCAACCCCAAGACTAATTTTCGGCGATTATTACACCATTTTCATCGAATTCGTATTTACCTTTTTTAGGAGTTTCTTCCTTTACTGAATTATCTTCAGTAATTACTCCGTTTTCATCAAATTTATATCCGCTAGTACTAGTAGATGCAACTTTTTCTACTTTCTCTTCTTCAGCAGGTACTGAAGCATAAGAATTATCTTCAATAATAAATCCATTTCTGTCAAACTCAAATGGAGAAGTAGTATTTACTTTTTCTTCAGTAACAGTACCATCTTCAATAATTACACCATTTTCATCAAATTTGAATTTACTTACATTTTCTTTTACCTCAGATTGTTTATATTCCATAGCAAATGGATTTGTTTTAACAGGAGTTTCCATAGAAACAACATCTTCACTAACAGTATTATCCATTATAATTACACCATTACTATCAAATACAAATCTGTTTGAATTTTCATTTTTAGTTTTTTTAGAAACAGCTTCAATTACATTAGCATTAGCTAAATTACTATTTAAATTGTTATATAGATCGCTTTTATATCCTTCAAATACTACTTTTTCAATATCATCATGATTGAAAAGTACTACTGAATCATTAAGCATACCACCTGGATATACAAGTCCTTTGTAATCATATAAATTAAAGTTACCATTGTATTCAAATCCCAAATATCCAGCAATCATAACACTATTAGTATTACCTTTTATATTACAAACTGTTCCAATAGGTAAATATTTGTCTTTCATAAAATCACCCTTATTCTTTTATTTTATTACCTCTTAAAGACATTAAATCTTTAGGAAGCACTTCCCCTTTTGAAGTATAACTAGATTCTAATTTGCCAAAAGCAATAGAACTATCTATACACCATTTTTTCAAATCATTTATATTTCTTAAAATCATATTTAAATCATTTATATTGCTATTAAAATTTACTGTAGATGATGAAGGAATACTAAGACTACTAAGAAGATTAATTGCACCAGCAAGTTCATTACTAGCACCATTTAGTTCTGGAATGGAAGTATTAACAATACCTTTATTTATAAAAGAAAGTTTAGTCATTATTTCTTAATCCTTGCTAAAGTTTCTTTATATTCACTAGCATAATCAGATAAGTAGTTAGCATATTCATTTAACGATTGATTAAAGTGAATATAATTACTTTTATCAGTAAGTGCTGAAGCTCTAAAAGTTTCAGCAGAATATCCTTGCCAGTTACCTTGTTTACTTATTAAATCACTGATAGTATCAAAAGTATCATCAAATATTTCTTTCATTTCAGTAACAAGTATTCTAATATCATTAGCATTACTACTTATAACATCTGTATCAATCTCTATTGTATCCATAGTACCTCCATACATTTAATGGGGAAATTTCTTTCCCCACCATCTAGCTTTAATAACAATAATTAATTCATATAATTAGTTGTTCTTCTTGCAGCATTAGCAGTAGCTGCAGCAGCTCTACTAGCAGCATTGCTTGTTGCTTTTGCAACACTTGCTGCTCTTTGAACATTAGCTGATGCTTGACTAGCAGCAGCCTGAGCAGCTGCATTTGCAGCTTGTCTTGCTGATTCCTCAGCAGCTCTTCTAGCAGCTTCTTCAGCAGCACGTCTACGTGCTTCTTCTTCTCTTCTAATTCTTTCTTCTTCTGCAGCAATACTAGCTCTTAAAGATGAGATAGTACTTTGTAATGAAGAAACATCATTTCCAAGATTAGCAGATACTCTAGATATATTACGAATTTGATTATCAGTATATCCATTTTCTGCTGAAACACCATCAATTTGGTAATAACTACCAATTTTAACATTTGACAAACAAGTAGAAGTCTTATCTAAAAGACTTCTAACTTCATTTATCTTATTTATAAGAGCATTACACTCATTTATTTGATTGTTATAATTATCAATTAAAGACATAATTAAATATTATAAGTTTGATGTATTAGAGCTGCTTGCTGAATCATTACCATAGCCATCACTAAAACTTGATCTAAAAGAATAATTACTATTATAATTACTATTTCTAATAGTTTGAGCTTGATTTTGAACTGCTTTATCCCAAGCAATTTGAACTTCTCTAAGTTTATCAATAAAAACAAGCAATTGTTCAGTTAAATCTCCTGCATATTTTTTTACACTATCAATATATCCTTGAACAGCCTCTTCTACACCACTGCCATGAAAAGCTGATTTAGCTGATGCTTTATCGTTAATTTGTTCAATTGTTTTTTTAATATTTGAAACATAATCTTCAATTGCAGTAATTGCAGTAGGAATTCTTTCAGCATTCATACCAACAACGCTATAACCTTTTCCAGTAACGTTTAATCCTTGAGCACTTCTATCCGAAGAACGAGAATTTGCAACATCGGAAGCTAATTTAAAAGTGCTTCCAGTACTCTTTTCAACGCTATTTGTCCATGTTGCCATATTATTTACCATCCCCCATCATTTTTTGATCTTGTTCAAAATAAAAGCTTCTTAGTTCTTCTAAACGATTTTTCAAGTCTTCATATTCAGCTTTTAAATCGTTAATAATCAAAGTTCTTGTTTTTGTAAAATCTTCTAAAAATTTTTCTTTTGAATTACCTTGCCAGCAATTATTTATTGCATTAGTTACGCTTGTAACATCATTTATTTGATTAGCAACTGTTTCAAGGATGTCGATATATAAATCATGTATATAATCGTCCATGCCTTTAGAATCAATACCAGTAGTCAATTCATTGATAGATAAATTATGACTACTATATGTACCAGGCGAAGTAACTTTTCTATTAAAATTATCAACAGTATCCATAAACACATTCTCCTATCTTTTATAAATTTTTGTTTACTTTAAATAAATCCGAAGCATTAGAATCAATCTTCTTATAGTTTCTTAATAAACGGTTTAAATCTTCAACATATGAAAGTAGATTTGCTCTAACTACTTTATAGTTTTGTTTAAAGTCATTATATCTTGCATTATATGTTTGAGCACTTGCTGATTTATAACTAACTTTATTCTTTTCCATGATGTTTTCAATTTCAGTAAATCTCTTTTCAAGTCTCTCAATATTTTTAGTAATAGTGTCTATTGCTTTTAATATTTGAGGTTCATTAATACCGCTTATGTAATTACTACCAGTCAATTTTATCTTCTCCTACTCTAATAAAATTATATAATAATAAGCCTTTAAAAGTTATATTTTTTTACTAAAAAAGAAGTAGATAACTACTTCTAAAAATCTTTATGAAATCTTATTTGTTCTTTCTCATTATTAAATCCTAATTTTCTATAAAATGCATGTGCTTCTTCTCTAACAATACCAGAGTTTAATCTTATACCTTTAGCATTAATACTTCTAGCCCACTTTTCTGATTCATTTATTAACGCTCTTCCTATACCGTTATGCTTGTAATCATTATCTACTGCTATACCTAGTATATTGATATATAAATCGTCAAATAATAATTTATATTTACTTACATGAATAAATCCTACTACTTTAGAGTTAGCTTCTGCTACAAATACTTTTTCACTATTATCTAAAGTACTTAGTCTTTCTTTTACAAAATCAGGATCTTTTTCATAACCTAGTGATGTTTTACATATATAAGCTATTCTTTCATAATCATTTATATTTGATTCTCTTATAATATATTCCATAATAACCCCCTAATAAATAAATGGTATTAATCTATATTTTACTTTCTTTTTATAATCTTTATACCCTTTTAATTCTTTTGTAAGTACTTCTTCTTCATTATTAATTCTTTTTATAATAAGGATAGGATATCCTAAAAAGATAATAAATGAATAAATAGATCCTAGTACAAGTGGTATCATTAAAAACATAATAATAGTAACCATATACATAGGATGTCTTACAATACCATATAATCCTTTATCTACTACTTTTTGAGATTTTTCTACTTTAATAGTTCTTGCTAAATATTTATTTTCTCTTAGTACTTCAGCATATAAAACGTAAGAAAGTGTAAATACTATAGAAGCTATAATTACTACTATATTAGGAAGTATAAACCAGTTAAAACGGTATCCTAGTCCTGCTACTACAAATCCTAATATAAACATAACAGCGCTAAATAGAATAACTTCTTTTTGAGTATTTTCTTTTTCTTTAGCTTCTAATCTTCTTCTAAGTAAATCAGGATTTACTATCATCATAAATATTCCTGCTATAAACATAGGAATAAAAAGTAAACTCATAAATAAATGCCCGTTAAAATAGTTTATAGTTCCAGCTGGAATAAATAAAAGTAATCCTACTATAAGTACTCCTAGTAAAAATTTAACTACTGCTTCTATAAATAGTTTCATTATTCTTCACCTTTATAAATTTTAAATATCTTTAACATTTCATCAGTAATACCTTCAGCATCACTATATTCTTTAGCATTTTCTTTTAATACTTCTTCTACTTTATCGAGAGGAACATATCTAAGTTCAAATCCTCCCTCTTTTTCATTATCAGTATAATCTGTATTATCTAGATTTGGTTTTTCATCTGTTCTTATTTCATAATAATAGATTTGAGTTTTTCTATTTTTACCTTCTTCTGGCCAGTCTTTGTAATAACCGGATATTTTAGCAAAAGGAGGTCTAAAATTACCTTTTAGTTCAATACCAGTTTCTTCTCTTATTTCCCTTATAATTGTATCGTTAAAAGTTTCTCCTTCTTCTACATGTCCTCCTGGGAACATATACATATGGCGTAAATATCCAAGTAATATTTCATCTTTAGAATTAATCATAATTAGTTTTACTCTATCGACTATTTCAGTCATATCTTCATCAGATAAATTATAATCGTTGTAAATAATCTCTTTCATATTATCACCACTTTCATTATAACAAAAAAGATGGATATAATCCATCTAATTAAAGTATGTTTCTTAATATACCAAATAAAATTGTAATAATAAGAAGTATAATCCAAAAAGCTTTAGGTATTTTAGTTACTAAGTTATCTTTTTTATCTACTATATATGCATAATCTAAATATATAAAGTAAAAGATAAAAAATGGAAGTAATATAAATACTAATGGATTACATAAAAATGCTTCTTTAAAATCAAATCTAAGTAAAGCAAGGAATAAATGAGTTATTCCGCATCCAGGACATTTAAATCCAGTTATTTCATGGAATACACAAGGAATACCTATACCTGTTACTTTAAAGAAAACAAAGTATAGAATAAAAAATAAGAGTAATAGTAAGTCTCTTACTATTACTTTACTTATTCTCTTTTTCATTATTCAGCTAATTTGTTAAGATCTGATTGTACTAAGCAGAATGATACTATAGCAAGTCCAAATAATGAGAATACTAAGTATAGAACGCTATTATCATCAATTGGAACGCCATATTTATTACCTGCTGCATGTAAACGTTTACCAGTTTGATACCACCAGTAGATTGTATAAATTCCGCAAGTTATAATACCAAGTAAAATAACTGTAACAGCACCATTAGATGATTTTTCATCATCACATACACGGTTTATTTCACCTATCATAGATATAAACCATACAAAACCATAAATACCACAAGTTAAGAAAGTTAATAAGATTGCAGTAAGAACTTCTCTTTTTTGAATCTTTGGTCTTGATGCTGAACTTGCAGTATATGTTGGTGCAGCTTGTTGTGTTTGAGCCCCGTTAGTTACTACAGCAGTACCACAAAATGGACATACACTTGCTCCTTCTGGTAGTTGTTTACCACAGTTTGGACAAAATTTCATATTTCCCTACCTCCATATTAATTATATCAATCGCTAAGTCCATTATCAATATTTTTTGTTTCAAAAATTGTATAAGTATTATTTTTAAATAATTCATTATAGTATGTACTTAGACTAGTATTATATCTATTTTGACTTATTATATAATCAAATTCTTTTATTTCATTAAAGAATCCATCACTTAAGAAATAATTATGATGTAAAACTTCATAAATATTATCTGAGTACTCAGCAGTACCTAGGAATCTATATATCTTTCCAGATAAAGTAGTATTATATGATCTAAATGGAAAATCAAGTGATACTACTTTTCCTTCTAAAGTAGTAAGAATATCCCCTACTTCTAAGTTTTCTTTTGATTCTCTAAGTATATAGTTATAATCATAAAAATAATCATCATTTTTAATCATTAATGTATATAAATTACGTGTATATAAAATAGTAAGTCCACCTATAAAAATATATAAACCTATTTTTAAATACTTTTTATTAAATGCTTTTAATATAAAGATAAAGATACTTATTATAGTTAATGGATTTTTAGTAATAAATGATATTCTATAGAATACTTCTTTTGTAGTAAGGTATCTTGATACTAAAGTACTTGTAAATGGATTATAATAAATAATAATCATTAAAACAAATAAGAATACATAAAAATTTATTTTTTCTTTCTTTATTAAGACTAGATATAAAATAGTGGCAAGCATTAAGAAATTAAAAAGTAAAATGCTCTTACTAAATAAACTAATATTTATAAATCCCTTTAGAAGAATACTACCAAGCATAAAGATAAACGGAATACTATAAACAATATACTTACCGTATTTAGAAAGTACTTTATTTAAAGTATTTCTAAAGATATAAAATACTAATATAAGTAATAAGTATACCGGAATAAGTATTAACTTATTAATTAGTAATATACCATATATTCCGCAAGGAATACTTTCTAGTAGATAAGATGTAATGTCTACTTTTTTATTTACTATTACTTCATATGAGAATAGTACTGATAATATCATTAGTATTAAAAATAAACTAGAACTTGCTAAGGAAATAAGTCCTGTCTCCATAAGAAGTATTACTTTTAAATCACTTTCTTTTAAACTATTATTTATTACTATCATATATAAAGGAATAAATATACTAAATAAAGCAAATGACCCAAAGTATATATGATTTAAATGTTGTACTCCTATCAAAAGGACTGAAAGTACCTCTAAAAGAATATAGATATAACTATTGATACCTTTTTTAAAAATATCTTTTAAATATGAAAGAATATTACTAAAATATAAAACAAATAGTAATGTAAAAGTACTTCTAAATACAACAAAGATATCCGTAAAAGAATTAAATATTAAATGTTGAACCTTATATATAAAAGATATAAATATATAGAATCCTTGATATGCATGATATGCATCTAAATTACTAAGAATACCTGTTTCAGGAGCTATAGTATTTATATTATTAAATGCATTATCCATTATTAAAGGAAAGTAAACCGAATCATCAGTAGCGTCTATACTAGGAATAATTTTCATTATTCCAAATAATAAGACTAATAACATATAAAAATGATAATCTTTTAAAAAACTAAAGTCTTCTTTTTTAATATGCATAAATCCAAGTACTAATGATGATATTGATAATATAAGTGTAATTATATTTGAATAAGTACTACTTAAATTAAAATATTCTAAAGGTAAATAAAGTACCTCTAATACTCCCATAAATATAACAAAACCTATAACACTTCTTAAAGGATATAGTTTAGACTCTTTTTTTATAAAAACCTTTCCTACTCCAAGTCCCATTACATAAATTAATAAAGCGTATATTATAAACATAAACATATTATCACCATTTTCATTATATCAAAAAAAGACTAGATTACTCTAGTCTAATATCTTTTTTTCAGATAATATTAATAAACCTATTACTACAAAGATAAATACTATTAAATATACAAGTAAGTTATCTCCTGTTTGAGGATTATTACTATTATTAATAGGTGTACTTACATTTATTACTTTAGATATTTCTTCATCATTATTAAGTACTACTTTTAATGTATGATTACCTGCAGGAAGACTATTATAGAAGTCTTCATTTAAAGTAATAATAATACTTCCTTCACGAACAGAATACTTATCACTTGAAAGAAGATTATCATCTAAATAAACAGATCCGCCTTCAAATAAAGAGTAACTTGCTTCTATTTTATATTCATTCTTCTTTATTTCTTTTAAAGAAAAATCATATAGATGTATTTCTAAATTATAAGAAGATTTATTATTATCACTATCAGTAACTTCATATAAAACGTTATATCTACCTGCTTTAGTAATATCTAAATTACTTGTAATAGTAGTATTACTACTACTTGGAGTAATATCATTATCCTCATTATCAAATACTGTTATAAGTGAATATAAGTTAATATCAGTATTAACTTCATAATAATTATCTCCTACATAAGTAAATGTAGGTTTACCTCCTTCTTTTATTCTAGTAATAAAAGAAGTATATTCTTTTTTATCTTCACTAGATAATTTATTATAAGCACTTATTACACTACTCTTAGTTTTGTAATTAGTGTTTTTATTATTAAGTTCTGCATCTGTAGCAGTACTTTTATAATCTTCAATAACACTGATTAAATAAGGTTTTAAACTACTATATGAAAGTGCTTCACCTTCACTAGAAGTCATACTTTCTAATCTTAAATTACCATTATCAATTACATATCTAGTAACACTACTAGTAGGTTTTAAACTAGTTACTTCACTATTTGATAAAGTGTTATAAATATATACTTTTGAAGTATTAGGATGTTTTACTTCTATAGTATACCCATCTCCTAAATTTATATCAAAAGTACCTTTATTAAAATCAAAGTATGTTCCTGTTACTACTTCATCAGAAACTAAGTTATTACTAGCGTCATAAATTTTTACATATGGATC
Organism: Bacilli bacterium; assembly: GCA_016283075.1. GTDB lineage: Bacteria > Bacillota_I > Bacilli_A > RF39 > UBA660 > RGIG4266. The sequence goes on from JAEEMF010000080.1 coordinate 16,722, forward strand.
ACTATTACCCATATTAGCTCCGCCTAATTTAATAGTAGCTTTATTATAATTGTCTTTAAATAATATTTCATAACCATAAGTATTATATATTCCTTGAAGTTTAATTCCTATGTAGTTACCATAATCTACATCACCAAGTTTAGTATAACTATAAGTTATAGTATTAGCAGTATCCTTAACAGTAACATACATATAATCGCTTGTATAGTTATCTACTACAGGCATTTCAAGCATATATGTACCTAAGTTAATATCAGTTAAATTAATAGTACTATTATTTATTACTACTTCTTTAACAATATTATATCCATCTTTTAAATATAGTTTCTTACCACTTAATTTACTTATATCATCAATTGATATATTTATAGTAACACTTGATTTAAGATTACTACTTATTAAAAGTGTATTACTTACTAAAGTATACTTTTTATCTATAGAATTACTACTCATAAAACTAGTTAAATTGGTACTACTTGTTATTTGATCTCCTAAAATATTAAGTAGTTTTAAATGTTTTTCATAAATAGTGTTCTTTAGAGTTTCTGATATAGTAAGACCCCAGCTTTCCATATAAGGAATAATGTTTACTCCGTATATTTCAGCAATAGATTCTACATATGCATCTTGATTAGTCATGGTTCTTCCAAGAAGTATTTGTTTTCTATACCAGCTAAACATTTTAGCATATGTTTGTGGCCCTTCAAAATAATCAAGTAGATTAATTATCATATATAGTCTAGTTCTAAGTTCTAACTCAGTATATTTCTTACCTGCAAGTCTATCAGCGTTTTCTGAAGCTTCTATATTAGGAAGAAGACCAAGCCAGTCACCACTAGCTGTATAAATAGTTTTATCTATTTGAATATAATGACCTAATATATTATTAGATACTTCTCCTAAACTCATGTCATTATTCCCGCCAAGTGAACCTTGATATCCATGAGCTATTTCGTGAAGTCCTCCCCAGTTCTTTTCAAAGAAAGCTCTTACATAAGGAGAGTTTGTTGCAACATGGTTTACTGAATAGTATGCTGCTCCTGCACCATGGGCATTAGCTTTAACTAAATACTTAGTTCTAACATTTTGATCGTATTCTGTACTAGAATCAAGTTTTAATCCAATATATTCATCGTATTTATTTATAACAGTATTGTAGTAATCAAAGAATTTATCTAATGAATCAAATCCATTAGCATAATATCCATACATATAACTTTTATCAACTAAAGGTACAACAAGAAGAATTCTATCACTATCAATAATTGCATAATCATTAGTAGTCCATCCATTTATAAAAGATGTTTGATCATCTTTATAATGATAGTAATCTAGTACTGAAGTAGTATTATCATATTCAAGTTCTATCTTTAAAGTTTTAGTAAGTGAGTTATTATTCTTAGTAAGTACATTAGTATTAATAAGTGGTACTGATGGATAAGATACTCCATCTTTTTCATTTTTAATAGTAACCCAGTCACCATTAGTACCAATAGTGGTATTAGATCCTTCAGTATGAGAATCATTATTGAAATACTGAATAGTAACATTTAAATCACTATCAAGTACTCTTGCTTTAATAGATGAACCTGCTGGTAAAAATACTCCTAGTATTTGTCTTTCAGCATAATTAGCTCTTCTAAAACCTGCTAAGTCCATATTGTATACAGAAGGAATAGTATATAAAATTCTTTCAACATTTATTTTAGTTATACCACTAACTACTACTATATCTTGTTCAAAAGTAGTTTCATTTAAATGAGAGTCTTTTACTTTATATGTTACTTTATATG
>JAEEMF010000081.1 GCA_016283075.1 Bacilli bacterium
CGCTTGGCTACGAGGCAATATACACAAATAAGAGTGGTGGAAGGAGATGGATTCGAACCATCGAACCCGAAGGAACAGATTTACAGTCTGCCGCGTTTAGCCACTTCGCTATCCTTCCAAATCAACCATTTTATGTAGACATAATAAATGGTGCCGGAAATAGGACTTGAACCCACAACCTACTGATTACAAGTCAGTTGCTCTACCAATTGAGCTATTCCGGCACATCATGGTGGGCGATATAGGACTCGAACCTATGACCCCCTGCTTGTAAGGCAGGTGCTCTAACCAACTGAGCTAATCGCCCGAACAAAATTCAGTTGACGTAATTAAATATAACATTTTCATTTTACCTTGTCAACACTATTTTGCTATTTTTTTATTATTTTTTCTTGTTTTTTAAGATTTTCTTCAATCCAAATTGGCAATTTATATTCAAGAGTTTTAAACCCAAGACTTGTTTCTTTTATAATTCTTTTAGGAGTATACGTTCTCCTTTTATAAGAAATATTCTTAATACTTAACTTAACATGGAAGTTTTCTTCATCTACTTCAAGTACTTCAGCATAGATTGTATCCCCTACTTTTAAGTAGTCATTTATGTTTTTTACATATCCATGAGAAATCTCTGATATATGAATCAATCCATTATAATATTCATCTAAAGAAACAAATGCTCCATATTTTTCAATACCAGTTACAACGCCTTTAACAATTTTGCCTTTTTTGTATGGAATCATTTGCAACACCTCACGTCAATTATAACATAGCAAAAAAACATTTTAAAGTGTTTACTTATAAGTCTATTTAATATATAATACGCAGTAGGTGATGAATATGACAAAAAATAAAAAATCTGAAGAAGAAAAATTAATAATAAGCATCATTGATCAACTAAGACCATTCTTAATAAATGATGGTGGAGATGTTCAATTTGTTAAATATGAAGATGACATAGTCTATTTAAGACTTATGGGAGCATGTTCAAACTGTGATATTATGGATTATACTTTAAAAGATGGTATAGAGGCTGCACTTAAAGAAGAAATACCAACTATTAAAGGAGTAGTAAACGTACCAGATGAAGAGTAATTTATTTACTCTTTTTATTTTTTATTAAAACATTTTCATTATTTTTTATTTCTTTAGTAAATATAGATTCTTTAAAATAATAATCTAATATATAAAAATTATTCTTAGTTCTAGTCATTGCTACATAAAATAATCTTCTTTCTTCTAAAATCTTATCTTCTTTAGGAAGCAAGCTTTTTCTTATAAAAGAATCTTCTCTATTACTAGGAAAAGAATTATCTTTATTAATTAATAATATAACATTATCATAACCAAGTCCCTTAGATGCATGAATAGTTAAATGTGTTATAGGAGTATCCTTACTCTTTTTATATATAATAGTATCTTCTTTTAATGAAAAGTAATCTCCTAATATAATATTTATATCTTTTTTATATCTAGAAAGAATTAATATACTTTTTTCTTTTCCATAATTTTTTATTATCTCATCAATAATCTTTTTCATCTTATAACTAGGATTAAATACGTAGTAACAAATAACAATTGGATACTTAAGAGATTTATTAGACTTAAGTTCTTTTATTATTTGTTTTTTATTTTCCATAATAAAAGATCCTGCTACTTTAATAAGTTCATTACTATTACGATAGGTACTAGTTATTTTATACATAGTAGCGTTCATATCTTTTTTAAAGTTTAAAAATAGATTATTATCTGACCCAGCAAAAGAATATATTGCCTGCCAGTCGTCTCCAACTACTATCATCTTTATATTATATATAGAGCATATTTTCTTAAGTAGTAAGTATCTATTTAAAGATATGTCTTGAAACTCATCTACTATTATATATTTATATGATATATTTACAGCTTTTGATATTTCTTTAGAAAGGATAATTAAGTCTTCATAATCTGTAAATCTATAATTATATTGATATTCTTTTATAAATAGTAATATATTCTCAAGATAGACATAATATTTACTAAAAATACCCATATCTATATCCTTTTTACTATTCATTCTATATAAATTATAATTTTCCACCGTATAAATAATAAAATGCTCTATGTCATTTCTATATCTTTTAGATTCTTTTTTATATACTTTATCTTTCTTTAAAAGTTTAATTAACTTTCTAGTATCTTTACTTCTTAAAATATAATCTCTTATTAAATAATTATAGTCACTTATTAAATCATATCCCCAGTTAAACTTTTTAATAATCTTAAATGCAAAACTATGAAATGTAGATATATCTACATCTAAATTAAAAATATTATTGATTCTATCTTTAAGTTCATTAGTAGCTTTATTTGTAAAAGATATTATAAGTATATCTTTAGGATTAATATTTTTCTTTTCAATAAGATATTTTACTTTTGCGGTTATAACAGTAGTTTTACCTGCACCTGCTCCTGCTACTACAATTATATTTTTATTATCATCAAGTACTACTTTTTTCTGCTCTTCATCTAGTTTTATATTTTCATCAGTATCTTTAAATATATTATCTAAATAATCTTCCATATATATAATATATTAGATAGATACTCTATATCCTTTTTTTCCAAGAAAAAAGTTAGATTATTTTTCAAAATAATCTAACTTCATATTTTTTCTTATACGTCTCATTGTTTCTTCAGCTTTATGTTTAGCATTTGCTGTACCTTGTTTAATAATTTCTTCTACTTCTTCTGGATGTTCTTCATAATACTTACGACGCTGTCTAATAGGTGCTAACATAATATTCATTTTTTCAATTAATTCTCTTTTACATGCTACGCAACCTCTAGCACCACTTTTACATTCAGAACAAATAGTTTTTAAATCATCTTTATACTTAGTAGTATTATTATCTTCATCTAATTTATCACTAATTAAATTGTGATAGTAATATACCATACAAATATCTGGATTAGCTGGATCATCTTTTTTAATTTTATTAGGGTCTGTTACTGCACCCATAATCTTTTTAGATACTTCTTCTTCAGTATCTGCTAAATAAATAGCGTTATTTAAACTCTTACTCATTTTAGCATTACCATCTAAACCCTTAATACGAGTATTTTTAGAAAGAACTGCATCTGGTTCTTTAAAAGTTTCACCATATATATTATTAAATTTTCTTACTATTTCACGTGTTTGTTCAATATGTGGAAGTTGATCTTCTCCTACTGGAACAACATCTCCATCAAGTATAGTAATATCTGCAGCTTGGCTTACTGGATATCCTAAGAATCCATATGTAATACCTTCAGCATTAGATCCGAAGATTTTTTCTTTTTGAAGTGATTCAAATTTAGTTGTTGGATTACGATAAAGTCTCGCTACTGAAACTAAATTAGAATAGTAAACAGTTAATTCAGCAGTTTCAGGTATAAGTGATTGTAAATATATATTTGAATATTTAGGATCAATACCAACTGATAAATAGTCAAGTGCTAACTCTTTAACATTAGCTCTTACTTTATCAGGATCATCAAAATTATCAGTTAATGCTTGTACATCTGCTATAAGAATATATGTTTCGTAATCTTTTTGCATTTTAACTCTATTTTGAAGTGAACCAAAATAGTGACCTAAGTGTAGTTTCCCAGTAGGTCTATCACCTGTAATTAATATTTTTTTATTTTCCATATTTTTCTCCTCCTAATTATATATAATAACTAAGAATTGCACCATCGTTTCATAAAATCACCTGCTTACATGAGAATATTATAACATAAAATGTACAAAGAATGAATATAGACTTTTTTATCTATATATTATAAAATATATAATAGGTGATACTATGAAAGAGTGGTACAAAAAAGAGGTTGCAACTGTACTTGAAGAAACTAACTCTGGAATAAGTGGTTTAACTTCCGAAGAAGTTAAAATAAGACAAGAGGAACAAGGTTTAAATATAATTCCTAAAGCCAAAAAAGATAGTCCTTTAGTTATATTTTTATCTGAATTTAAAGATCCTATTATCTTACTACTAATAGTAGCAATTATTCTTTCTTTTGTAGCAGGCGAGATACTAGATGGATTTGCAATAATGTTTATCATTTTTGTAGATGCTATTATTGGTACTGTGGAAGAAGTTAGAGCTGAAAAAAGTGCTGAAGCATTAGAAAAATTTATATCATTTAAAATAAAAGTACTTAGAAATGGTGCAGAAATAGAAATAGATTCAAGTCAGTTAGTTGTCGGAGATATTGTTCTAGTAGAACCTGGTAATAAAATATCCGGAGATCTAAGAGTAATAGAATCCAAAAACCTTACAATTGATGAGTCCATTCTAACAGGAGAATCAATTAATACCACTAAAAATAGTGAAACTATAAATAAAGACGTAGCGCTAGGTGATAGACATAATATGCTTTATGCTGGAACTAGTGTTATAACAGGTAGAGGAAAAGCCGTTGTAGTAGAAATTGGTGTTAATACTGAATTTGGTAAAATTGCTGAAAAAGTACAAAACACTGAAGAAGCTCCATCACCTCTTACTATTCGTATGAATAAATTTTCAAAACAAATAACTATTTTAATTATAATGATAGCTATCGTAGTAGCAGGATTGCTTTTATATAAAGGAAATGATTTAACTACCGTATTCCTATCAGTAATTGCTCTTTCTGTATCAGCAATGCCTGAAGGATTACCACTAGCTTTGACAATGGCACTTACTATTGGGTCAAATAGAATGGTTAAGAAGAATGTTATTGTTAAGAAACTAAACTCAGTTGAAAGTTTAGGAAGCTGTACTATTATAGCGAGTGATAAAACAGGTACTTTAACAGTAAATGAGCAAACTGCTAAAAAAATAGTTTTACCAAGCGGAAGCACATTTAATATAAAAGGTACAGGATATAATGATAAAGGTGAAGTTATCCCAGAAGAAGGGTCGAGCTTAGAAGAAGCAAGAAAAATTATTGAACTTGGGGTAATGAATAATGAAGCAAGACTATATAAAGAACAAGATAAATGGATAGATGTAGGAGATTCTATGGATGTCGCATTCCTAGCTCTTGGTCTTAAAATAGGTATCGAAGAACCACCTTATGAAAAAATAGGAATGATTCCATATGAATCAGAAAATAAATACTCAGCAGTATTCTATAAAATGGAAAATAAAATATATTGTAGTGCTAAAGGATCTTTAGAAAAGATTCTTAGTATGTCTCCATATATGATAGAAGATGGTAAAAGAGTAAGTATTAATGAAAATAAAATTAAAAAGCAAAATGAAGAACTTGCTAAAGAAGGATACCGTGTTATAGCATTAGCGTATGGAGAAAAAAATAACTTTGTAGAAAAAGATGTCTATGATGAGAAAGATATAGACGAGTTAACATTCCTTGGACTAGTAGCATTTATAGATCCTATTAGAGAGGAAACAAAACAATCTATAGATGATTGTCATAATGCTGGTATAAAAGTAGTAATGATTACAGGAGATCATCCACTTACTGCTTACGCTATTGCACATGAACTTAAAATAGCAAAAGCAGTAGAAGAAGTAACTAATAGTGAAGAAATAGAAAAAGTATATAATACTGGTCAAAAAGAATTCGATGAATTTATAAAAAATAAAAAAGTTTTTGCAAGAGTTACACCTATACAAAAACTATATATTGTAGAATCATTTAAAAGACAAAAAGAATTTATTGCAGTAACAGGTGATGGTGTTAATGATTCACCAGCTATAAAAGCCGCAAATATTGGTATAGCAATGGGATCTGGTACAGATGTAGCGAAAGAAACCTCATCTATGATTATTACAGATGATAATTTCCTTTCTATAGTATCTGGTATAAAAGAAGGTAGAAATGCCTATGCAAATATTCGTAAGATAGTATACTTCTTAGTATCATGTGGTATATCAGAAGTATTATTCTTCCTCTTAGCAACACTATTTAATATGCCAATGCCACTTGTAGCAATACAACTTATTTGGCTTAATGTTGTAACTGATGGTCTTCAAGACCTAGCTCTTTCATTTGAAAGAGAAGATAAAGATTTAATGAAAGACAAGCCTAAAGATACTAATGAGTCTTTATTTGACAAATTATTAATTGAAGAATTAATTATATCAGGTTTATTTATAGGATTTACAGTATTTGCTGTATGGACATACCTAATAAACAATCTAGGAATGGAAATAGGACATGCTAGAGGATACATAATGGCACTTATGGTATTTATTCAAAACTTACATGTTATTAACTGTAAGAGTGAAAAGAAATCAGTACTTAAATATCATTTCACGGAAAATCCTATGGTACTAATAAGTATCTTTGGATCAGTAGGACTACAAATACTTATTATGGAAATAGAACCACTATCAAAAGCACTAAGTACATATAGTGTTCCATTTACTCATATGGTTCAGCTACTTCTTGCAGCAGTACCAATTGTACTAGTAATGGAATTATTTAAGTATTATAAAAGAACTAGAGATAAAAGAAATCTCTAGTTCTTTTTTATATATACATATAATTTCGTATATTTATTAGTAAGTAAATCATTATTAGCAATTACTACTTTCTTACCAGTAGAATCACTATAATAATATAATTCATTACCATTTATAAAGTAGATAAAATCGTCAGCATAATATACTTTATCGATATCAGTAGTAGTACCTACATATGTAAGTAAATCACTATTATTTATATCACTACGATATATTGTATATTTATTTCCATCTTTCTTATAGTAATAATAATATCCATATTTAATACCTACTTTATCAACTTTAGCATATTTAGAATCACTATAACTACTAGAAGTAGTACCCTTAAATGAAATATTATCGATATTATTTATAGATGTTCTTTTTTTCTTACCATCAACATAGTATAAAATACCTGTTTCTTTATTTCCTACTTCAAGTATCTTTAAAGAATCATAATCTATTTCATATTCTTTTTCACTTTCAGAATCATATACATATATAGAAGTACCAAATGTACCAATTGTATATGTATCTTTAGATAGAGTTACATCTTTAACATTAATTTCATTAAATCCTCTATCATTTATATTCCTAAACTCAAGTTGTAAATAATTATTAAGTACTTCATAATTAAACGTAATATATTTGTTCCCTACAAAATCTCCTACTTTAATTTTAGAAATATCAAGTTCAGTATCATATATCTTAACATTATTTATTTTATCAACAGGGTTTACTCTATATAAACCATTACCATATCCTACTGAAACGTAGTGGTTATCAAGTAGGTTCTTTTCATATAGAAGAATACCTCCATAATTTTTAACTTCTTTTCCATCAGAATATTTATATACATCATAGTCTTCTAAACTTCCTACAAACTTACGAAGTGATTCAGAAGGGTTTTCCATATTATTATAATAAATAAGTTCATTTTTATATTTACATAAAACATCATTAATAGGCTTATTATTTGAATATCTTACAAATAAACATTCATAACTACTATCTTTATAATAATCTAAACTTTTTATAACATAACTATATTTTTTAAAATCATTAAATATAGAATACTTAAATTCACTATTTCCTACTTTAATAGTAAATGAATAGTTATCATTATCTTCTTTTAAATTAGTGTGTGCTACTTCTTCAATATTAAAAGTATGTCCTTTACTTTTAATAGAATAAGTAACATGATGACCACTATCAAAGATAATAAAGGCAAATTCATACATATAATATAGTAAAAATAACATAAAGATTGTTCTAAATATTTTTCCCATCTTATTCACCTATCTTACATATCAAGTATACCTTAAAATGCTTTCTTTTACAATAAAAAAGAGCATATGCTCTTTTACTTACTCTCTGGTTTACGATATTTTTGTTTCTCTTTCATCATGTACTGAGTAATACTTGTTTCAATTTCTGGAAGAGCTTCTCTTTGAATATTAGATAAGTAAACTATTTCTTTAATAGTATCAATAGTTATTTTACCCCAAAGAAGGCCCATCTTAACATTAATATCATTAAACATATCTGGTGTTATTGCAGTAAAGAAGTAACCAAAGAATACACGTTTAGATCCAAGAAGTATTCTTTTATTAGTAAGTACTATTATATAAGTAGTAAATATATCAAATGGATTATCATTCTTTTGTGATGCAAATACATATTTAACAACTTCATCTGGATTCATATGAAGTGCACATATTTTAGCATGTTCTTTTAATCTCCATGCTATTGTAAGTGGATATTTCTTTTTAAATTCTTTTACTCTTGAGTATATATCATTAAAGTTTTCTTTATTATATTTCATATTAACACCTCTATTCATTTATTATATTTATATTTTTTAAAAAATCAATATAATTATCAGTTTCAGTAGGAGTATTTGTAAACCCAAGTACATCTTTATCTTTAACAACAATAAGAGTTGGTATAAATACATCTCCATCAAACATATCAAGAGATTCTTTAAGTAGTTCATACTCATTATCTGTAATATCATCTAAATATAATACATTAAATTCTAAATTATACTTATCATATAATTCGAATAACTGAGATTGAAACTCTACTCCTTCTTCCATCTTATAAGAAGTAAGAGCAATTATATTAGTTTTACCATTATTAATTAAATTAGTATATTTTTCATAATTAATATATTTTAAAGGTAATTTTTCTTCTGTAACAAGTATTTCATTTTTAGTAATGAAATCATAAATAGAATCAATTCCCTGTACATCAGATAATTCATCAATAAGTTCACCATTATTATAAACAAGTAATGCTGGGAATGTTACACCATTATAAATATCTAAACCTAATTTAGTAAGAATATCATTCTTAGTATTAGTATTTGATACTTCATCTATATCTACATAATAATATTTAAGTTTATATCTAGATAATAAATTACTCATTTCTTCAGCTTGATACTTACAGTGTGTACATTTACCTGAACCTAAATATAACATTACATTTTCCTTGCTACTAAGAACTGTCTCAACTATATTTTTGACATTTTCTGTTCTTTTATTATTAGTAATAACTCCAACAAAAATTATTACTCCAAGTAGGATTACTACTAGTGATGCAAAGACTATTTTGTGTACTTTTTCCATAATTCTCCTCTTTAAGCTATTTTATATCTTTAATACTAACCTTACTTACTTTATTATTTACATAAGATATATCTAAACGAATATCTTTAGATTTAATTAGTTGATATAAAATATCTAATCTTTCTTTTGTATAATAAACCCCGTTGTATTCTACAATTACATCATCTTCTCCATTCATAATATTTTTAAATATCATATTGGATACTTTTAAATCATCATCAAAGTTTATTTTAGCATACTGTTCTTCAAAATATTTATCAGTATAACTCTTCTTTTTAAACTTAACACTATTAAGTTTTAAACCGGCATTAAGTCCAACAATAGCAGCAATTAAAAGGGCTACTATTATAAACTGATAAGGTTTTAACTTTATTTCATCGCTTTTTTTATCTTTAACAATTTTCTTTTCAAGTTTAAACATCGAGTTACAGTTAAAACATACCCCGTATTCTCCAAGTTTATCAACTTCTAGTTTAGAGCCGCAGTTTTCACACTTTAAAGTATTATTCTTTTCAGTAGTAACTTCTTTAGTTTTATTTAGGTTACCTCCTACGCCATCTAGTTTAAACATCTTATTACAGTTAAAACATACAGCGTATTCTTCTTGTTTATCGACTTCAAGTTCTTTACCGCACTCATCACATTTTAGTTTAATCACACTCGTCACCCACTATCTATTATTATTATATAAAATAATCTTTTTTGTGTAAATGATACAAATAATTAATTATTTTTGAAGTAATCTTTATATAATGTATATCCAGATATTGTAATAAGAAAACTTGATAATATTACAAGAGGAAATGCATTATTTATAATAGAATAAATTAATAAATAGAATAAATAGATAATTAAGTATACTAGTATTAAAAATATATATATTCTTCTATACATATTTTCTAATTTCCTTTTTCCCTTTAAACCATATATTAAACTTAGTAATATTAATATAGAAACACTTAATATAGATAGTAATATTAAAGTATTACTTATATATTTAGAGTTAAATATAGATATAACTATAAATATAATGATTACTGATAATAAAATACTCATTATCATATTTCTAAACTTATTAACTAAGTATTCTTCTTTTTTAACCTTATTATATATATCAAATAAAAGTAACATAATTATTAAACTATTTATTAAATGAATAATAAATATATTATATATAGATCCCAGTATTAAACCTAGTATGAGTAATATATACATAAATGGAAGTATATATAGATTAACTCTCTTTATAAAAGGTATATACATAACACTTATAAAAGTATCATTATAATCTTTCAAATGAAACTTAGCATTTGTTTCACCTTTTACTTTTTCTATATAAGAATAGGTTCTATATACAGAGTAAAACTTACTCTCTTTATAATCTCTATTTTTATATTTATATATATTACCTTTTATATCTATAAAGTAGCATATATTATCCTTTATCTTTTTTAAGTACAATATATCTTCTTTAGACTTAACTATATTATCAAGTATTAATACTATATATAAATATAATGCTGAAATAAATAATAGTAATCCAAGTATAAAGTAATACTGATGGTTCTTAATATAACTAAATATATTAGTAAGCCCAGTAACTCTATAAATTATAAGTCCTACAGAAAGAAGTATTGTAGGTGTTAGTAGTTTTTCTAGTGGTGACGTATAATTATCTCTTTTCATTATAATCATCTCCAATTATATTATACCAAAAAGAATAACTAATAATAAAGTGATTATTTTGTGAATAAAAAAACTTGGTATTAACCAAGCTTATTTATTAAATAATTTATTAAACATATCTTTTATAAATTCATCATCATTCATTTTATAAGTAACATTTTTATTAAATGATTCTATATTTATAGATGAACCTGCAAATTCAAAGTATCCTGGATAATTAGATATTACATCAGTTTTTTCTACATGATACTCTTTTCCAGAAAAATCAAAATCAATATACTTAAGATTATCTATTAGACTAAACATAGATACAGAGTTATATAATAAACTCTTCTCTACATATAAATTTTCATTTATATACCAGTCAGTAATATGATAATTAATCTTAATACCTAAATCAGTAGAATCTATATTAATAACAAATCCATATTCAGAAAGTGGTAAAGAGTTAATTAAATTAACATCATTACTATTATTACCTACATATTTATTTTTATATCTAGAAATATTTTCAATACTAGATTTATTAAGATTAAATGGTACTACTGGAAGAGTATCTTCTGTATATTTCTTTTTAGTATCAACAATAATATATTCATTTTTAGTATCTCTATTTACTTTATACACTGTATAAAATAAGTTCTTACATGTCATTACTTTTTCACCATATGATTTTACATAACAAAATCTTGGTATCTGATTAAGTTTTACAACGCTAACATAATCAATTATAAATATAAATGATAAAGCTACTATAAAATAAATAATACTAAATAAATATTTTTTTACTGTGGAAAACTTATTTAAAAGTTTAAAAAGTCCTACTGAAGAAATAATAGTTCCAATTATGGAATAAATAGATCCCCAAGAACTATCAGATGGAAGTGTAGTAAGTACTACTAAAGTAATAACTATACCAAAAATAAATACAGCTGACCAAAGCATACTATCACTAATATGTATTCTTTTAGTAGAATAATCTATTGTATTAATAATATTTTCTTCAAACTTTTCTTGATATACTTTCTTATCTAATCTTTCACCACTTAAAAATTCATTAACTGTGATTCCTAATTCATCACATAATGGTTTAAATAAAGAAAGGTCAGGCATATTTCTTCCATTTTCCCAGTTACCTACTGATTTATCTGATACTCCTAATTTTTCTGCAAGTTCTGATTGTGTCATTTTCTTTTCATTACGACACTCACATATAAATTTACCGATTTTTTCTTGATTCATAAAAAATCTCTCCCTTCACACTTAAATCATATAAAATATGACTATTTTTTAACAGGAAACATTTCAAGGGTTACTAAAAAAGGAACTATTGTTCCTTCTTATCTTTATCTTTTTGACATCCACACTCACAATTTTCATCACAAGTGCATTCATCTTCACATCCGCAGCTGCAAGTTTCTTCACAAGTACATTCTTTACCTTCTTTGCAACCACAAGTACATTTGTCATCACATTTATTTTTCTCCATAGTATCCTCCTACAACTCTATTATAACATAAAACCACACCTAAGTGGTGCGGTTGAAATTACAATTTCATTTATTACTCTTCACATTCTTCAACTCTATTACTTCTAAGATCAAATAATTCTTCTTCAAGATTAGCTATCTTATTTTCATAATAATTAATTGTTCTTTCATAACGATCAGAACTTGTATAGTATTCATCTCTATTAGCTTTTAACTTCTTAATATTATCACTAGAAGCATATACTTTAACAAGACCTACTCCATCATATAGAGTAACTTGTTTTTTATCTTTTAAATTTATTAAGAAATCATTTACTACTTTAAATGGATTTTCACAGTTTATATAGAATGAAATAATATCATTATTAGTACTTTCTCTTACTATAAAGTTATCATTTTTATGATATTCAATTTTAACATTAGAAATATTTTCTTCTACATACTCAATTTGATAATCAAAATATGGAAGTATAGTAAGCTTATCACTCATATCATGTTCAGTAGTAACAACACTATTATATGTTTCTTCATCTTTTACAACATCAAGACTTAGTATTCCAGTTACAAATAACCCAGTACCACATCCTAATGCAATTAAAGATAAAATAATTCCTAGTATTACAAACTTGTGATTTGTTTTTCTACTAAATACAAAGTTTAGTATAACTGTTAAGAATATTACACCAAGTAAAATAAGTGATCCTATAGATAAAATCATACCAGAGAATAAAACTGGAATATTAATAATTAAGAATGATAATACAAATGCTACTGATAAACCAACTACACCAACTGCAGCAGCAAATCCAAACCATAATAGGAAGAATTTAAATGAATATAATACTATCTTATATAGTAAATCACCAAAGTGATATCCACTATGTTCTTCATCTCTAATAATAATCTTTTCTTCTTTCTTATTAAATTTAATATTATCATTAGATGGTTCTTGTATTTCTTCTACCTTTTCTTCTTTAACTTCTTTACTAGCTTTATAGTCTTCATAATAATCTAAATATCTCTTTTTATAAACATGTACCATTATAGCAATTATTGCTAAGAATGATGCAAGTCCTATAATAGCTTCAACAATATGATAGAAAAAAGTTCTAAGTTTTAAAGGAAATAAGTTTAATATACTATATACCACTGACATAATTAATTCTTTTAAACAGAAGAATGCAATTACAAGAGCAAATAATATTAACATTTCTTCTACTATTAATTTAAATTTATCTTTAGTAGACATTTTAATAAACATATTAATACTATTAGTAATAAAGTTTAAAAAGTTATCTACATAACTATTAATAGTCTTCTTACCTTCTTCTTCATTTTTTACTTCAGTAATATCCTTATGTAATAAATCATCTATATTTAAATTAAACTTATTACATAATGTAATTATTTTATCCATCTCTGGATAGGCTTGTGCTGACTCCCACTTAGATATAGCTTGTCTTGATACACCAAGTTCATCAGCAAGTTGTTCTTGTGAAAGGCCATGATCCTTTCTAATCTTTTTTAAATTTTCTGCGAATTTATTATTCATAGATTCTCCTCCTTTTCAACAACAATTCTACGATTTCTACCGGTTGCATTCTACCAATTTTTGGTTGTTTTTTGTAAAAAGTTGGTTGCATTTACCTAATTTTACCATATTTTTACTATAATTTTGATATTTAGGCATAAAAAAAGTAAATATACTTAAATATTTACTTTATATTAATCAGCTAAGTTTACTACTAAAGAAATACTCTTATCTTTTCCAACTTTAATAGTATGTTTTTCTTCTTTTAAAACAGAGTTATCAGTTACACTTACATATTTAAAAGTAATTGTAGTAATACCACTTTTAACTCCTTTAAAAATATAATTAGTTGTGATTGGTGCTCCTACTATAGAACCAGTATTTTGATTCTCTATTTCTTCTGATCTTACAAACTGAACGATTTCCTCATTAGCAATTTCAAATTCCCATTTATAAGGAACTCCTCCACTCGTTTGATAAGATAATGATAATGTATTAGAATGACCTGAATTACCAAGTAAATATACAGATACAACTAGTACAACACCAAATATAATTAAAGATATAATTGTAATACTTCTTTTCATATCATCACCTAATTATATTATATACTAATTTATAAAAAATATCTAATTATTTATTTTTCATTTTATTCTTTAGTTTTTTAAACTCTTTGATTGAACCACTTAATCTTTTTATATTATTAGGTATATCATTATCAATAACATCTTTTTCAACATATTCATATGACTTATCTACATCTTCATAAGGAATAAAGATTTTATCTTTGTTTTCTCTACTAGGGGTAAAAAACTGTGTACATCTATTACCTTCAATAAGAAATAATGTCTCACACGAACTATAACAGCTTACTTTAGATATTGGTACAACTTTTATAGTTTTTAGTTTTTTATTAACCGTAAAAATAAATAGATTTTTTCCTAATGAAGGATTATTTTTAATATGTTCATTTATACGACTTTCTTTTTCTGCATATTCAGGATCTAAAAAGACTGTATCTCCTTCATAAAAATATTCTCTATCATCTGTAAAAAACAAATTAAATATCTTTTTAATATATAATTTATTTTTATCATAACAAATAATTACCTGATAAGGCTCATCAATATCTTTTAATCGATCTCTTACTAAACCCTGTGTAAACTTACTATTAATGCTAGCAAAAGTATCTAAACCTTCTTCATTTAAATAAAATACTCTACAATCTGAAAATAGAATTATATTAGTAAATAATTCTACATCCTTACCAGTATAATAATTTGGATACGATTTCTTTGCCATACTTATCCCCTCGGTTAAGTATTATAGCATATAAAAAGAATAGGTCAAAATAACCTATTCTACATTAACACCTTTATTAAGTACTTTTCTACTTAAAATATTCATACCAGCAATAATTAATACATATATACCCATAGATAAGTATGCTAGTAATCTTAGTGCTCCTCCATCCACTTGTACTTGGTTTCCAAACATAGCCATAATACTAGAATTAAATAAACCTATTATATAAATTAATAATAGTAATAACCCCTGTGTAAATGTATATCCTAAGAAACCAAACATTACTGAAAGAATTAATTTATTATTATTCTTTCTATATCCTAGTACTATTCCTAGGAATCCAGCTTGAAGCGTATTAAATAATTCTAAGAATGTTACTACTATAAAACAAATAAATATTTCAAGAACACTAGTATCTAAACCATATGTTAACTTCTTAATTGTACCTACTACAAAATCCCAGTTACTCTTACTATAATAAGCAATAAATAATCCAAGAAGAATAATAATAAATCCTAATAGAAGGAATAACATTGCTTCTAAAAACTTAGAATTATATAAATCATTTTTAGTTACTGGAAGTGTATGTGTTAAATAAGATTCATCTTTATATAAAGAATCTCTAAATCTAAGCCAGCTTCTAATTAAAGTATTAATAATTACATTAATAAATAAACCTATTAAAATACCATTAACAATTCCTTTAACAAAAGATAGTATTACAGAAGATCCTGCATATCCTAGTACTCTATATAACAAAGCAAAGAATATAAGTAATGCATAGAATACTATCATATTCTTAATCATATATTTTAAATCATATTTAAGTAATTTCTTTAGCATTTAAACATCCTCCTAAATATTTCATCTATTGATGCATTTTCTTTAGTTCTAAGTTTATCAGCATCACTTTGAAGAACAACTCTACCTTTATCAATGAATACTATTTCATCTAGTATTCTTTCAATATCAGATATTAAATGAGTAGATATAATAACACTTGCTCCTTCACTAAAGTTAGATAAAATAGTATCTAATATATAATCTCTAGTAGCAGGATCTACTCCTCCTAAAGGTTCATCAAGTATATATAAATCAGCATTTCTAGACATTACTAGTACAAGCTGTACTTTTTCTTGCATACCTTTACTCATTTTAGAAAGTTTTTGATTAATATTAAGATCTAAATCTTTTAATAGTTTTTTAGCTTTCTTAGAATTAAAGTCTTCATAGAAGTCTTCAAAGAAAGATACAACTTCTGAAACCTTCATTTGTTTATTTAAATAAGTTCTTTCAGGTAAATAAGAAATAACCTTTTTAGATTCTACTCCTATTTCTTTACCATTAACAAGAACTTCTCCACTTGTTTTAGTAAGTAAATCATTAATTATTTTAATAAGTGTTGATTTACCAGCACCATTCTTACCAAGAAGACCAACTATTTTTCCTTTAGGAATAGTAATATTTACATCAGTTAATACTTCTTTAGATTCAAATTTCTTACATAAATTCTTTATTTCAAGTAATTCCATATTATTCTCCTAACCTTTCTAGATACTTAATAGAATCAGCTTTACCAAGACCTATTTTCTTCATACCTTGGAAATAACTCTTAGCAAGTGTTAAAGCATATTCATCTTTTAACTTTTCTATTAATTTAGTATCCTTAGTAACATATTTACCATTTGTTCTTTCAGTATAAATCAGTTTCATATCCTCTAGTTCTGCCAAAGCCTTTTGCATAGTATTAGGATTAACCTTAAAAGTAGTTGCAAAATCTCTAACAGATGGAAGTTTATCACCTGACTTAAATACTCCAGATATTAAATATATCTTTAAATATTCAAGTAGCTGTATATATATAGGTATATTATTATCAAAAGTAAATTCCATAAGTCTCTCCTAACTGTATTACTTGCTTAATACAATGATATTGTACATCACTATTTAAATTTTGTCAAATAAAAAAGTAGAACAATGTTCTACTTTACTCATATCTAATCGCATACATTACTGAAGTGTTGGTTGGTCTTGAAGTATAAGTATTTAAGAAACTACTTTGAGTAGAATCAGTTTTTAAAGCACCTGACAATTTTCCATGTGTAAGTTCTTTATCAGCTAAGCTTGTAATACCTAGTTTAGGAACATATCCCCATCCACCATCACCATATGCTGCCGAATGAATTGTTCCATCTTGATGAACACCTACGTTTTCACCATTTCCTTGATTAGTATGTCCATTTGTTCCAGTACCACGAAGAAATTCTCCTCTTAGATCAGGTACAGCAAACGTAGTAGTACCATTTCCACCAAAGTAATTATATGTTCCAAAATTATTTTTAATATGTTCAGCAAGATGTGGATACTCACTAATATTGTAAACTGTACCATCACATGCTAAGAAGTATTCTGGTACTATTGTTCCCATAAATGCAAGTATTTCACCAATAGGATTTTTCCTTACAACATTAACATATAAACTATCAGTTGCTTGCTGAACATTGCTTACCGTCCAAGTACTATCAGTAGGAGTATATCCTATTTCACTAGCTGTATAATTTACAGCTAGTGTAGTTACAGATGATAGCATTACTATCAAAATTACATATAATATTTCTTTTTTAATTTTTGGTTTCATACTATCTCCCACTCTCTACCTTATATCATTATTTTAATATATATATATATATATATCAAGTCAATCAAATAAAAAAGACGTATAAAATACGTCTTATAAATCTATATATTTACTTAACCAGTTTATAGTTTCTTCATCACTATTAATACCGTCTTTGTCTGGATCAATATATGCAAATATTTGTCCTTCTTTAATAATCATAACTGAAAGATTAGTTACCTGTGTAAGACCCCTCTTGTTCATTTTTGTCTTAGAAAGTGTCCTGTCCATACTTTTATAGTAATCTCCTACAGCAAAATATTGATAACCATACTGTTTAAAGATTTTTTCGGCAGCGTCATGGATAGAATAATCCCTAAGCGTACATCCATCACTTGCAACTAATAAAATAAATGATTTCTTTTGGTCAATTAATTTATCAAACAAAGCAGTTCTCTTATTATTTATCTCTTTTATCTTATTATCTGTAATTTTATTTAATTCCTTATAGGCCTCGTTGTAATCAACCCAAACTCCTTTATCATTATATGATCTATATTCTTCTTTAGCATCTCTATAATTTCCTTCGTCATCTTTTATGTAAACAGTATCCATAAATTCATTAGAAACTTTAACCATTTCATCCCAGTATGAGTCAAACTCTTTTAGTTCATTTGGCATATAATCAAGATTAACATGTGTTTTAGCATTCTTTTTAAGTATAGTTACTTCACAAGTTGTTGATATTTTAAATTGTGCTGATTTAACAGTAATAGTCGCTTTACCAGGAGCTATACCTTTTATTAAACCATCTTCAGAAATAGTTGCTACTTTTTCATCACTACTACTCATTACAATTTCTTTATATGCTTCATTAGGTAGTACAATAGCACTTAACTTAAATGATGTACCTACTTCTATTTCAACACTTGCTGAGTTTAGTTTAATTTCAGTAGGTTTAATTTTAGGAGTTTGATATTTATCAGCTTTAGTTAATTTTTCAAAATCAATTTCATGATATGGTACATTTGAAAAATCATATTTATTGTTTACTTTTGGTACTTCTACGTTATTTTTACCTTTATAGTACCAATAACCACCTACGTTATATATTTTATTTTCGTCCCATCCCATTGAAACTAAGAAATTCTTAGTCATACCAGCGTATCCTCCGCCACCACACATTAAGAAAATAACTTTATCTTTAGGGAATAATTCTTCTAGTATACTTAACGATTCTTTGTAATTAGCTACATAAGTA
>JAEEMF010000082.1 GCA_016283075.1 Bacilli bacterium
TGAGTTTAGTTTAATTTCAGTAGGTTTAATTTTAGGAGTTTGATATTTATCAGCTTTAGTTAATTTTTCAAAATCAATTTCATGATATGGTACATTTGAAAAATCATATTTACCAGCTACTTTTGGTACTTCTACGTTATTTTTACCTTTATAGTACCAATAACCACCAACGTTATATATTTTATTTTCGTCCCATCCCATTGAAACTAAGAAATTCTTAGTCATACCGGCGTATCCTCCGCCACCACACATTAAGAATATTACTTTATCTTTAGGGAATAATTCTTCTAGTATACTTAACGATTCTTTGTAATTAGCTACATAAGTACCATTATCATTATAGAATAGAGTATTTCCTGTATAAGTATCTCCTACTTCATCAGGAAGTCCTTCTACTGGAATTATATATGGAAGTGATACTATTTCAAATCCTTTAACATATCCGGATAAATATCTATCTCCACCAATATTTTCATATGTAGCTGGGTCTTCAAGAAGTCTCATATCTCTATATACAGAATCTGGTCTACTTAAATAATCATCAATAGTAGATTCATTAATATTTTTATCTATTCCTAGTTCTCCTCTAGAACCACCAGTAATTTGTGGTTTAGGTAATGTTTTTAAACCATTTTCAATAGTATTTTTACTCTTAGTAATACCAAGTAATGTTAAAGTACATACTAATATTACTCCAATAGAAATTATTATAGTCCAAATAGCAATTATATTCTTTTTATTCACAGAAAAACACTCCTCACTAATTAAATTATATATTAATATAATCCTTTATTAAAGAATAATAAATATTTGTTTACATATATATACAAATAAAAAAGATAATCTAATGATTACCTTTATATTTAAATAGTGCGGAAGGTCTATGCCCTTCTCCTGTTTTCATTTTATCAGTTTTTACTACTTTATCTTTAATAATTCTTCTAAATGCTGGATCTAATAATTTCTTACCTAGAATTACTTCATATACTTGTTGAAGTTCTCCTAAAGTAAATAGTTCTGGCATCATATTAAATACTACGTCTGTATAGTTAGTTTTATTTCTAATACGTTCTATACCAGAAAGGATTACTAAATCGTGATCAAATGCTAATGTATTTGTTTTAGAAATAAATGCATATCTATCAGTAGTTTTTTCTTTTAAATGTTTTTCTATTTCAATTTTAAGTGTTTCTGTTCCATTATCTAGTACTAGTGTTACTACATTATTCTTTTCTTCAAATAGTGTTACATCAAACCAAGAAGCATTTTTATTAATAGGATCTACTAAAAGATTCTTATCAATAAGTGCTACAAAGGAGCAAGATACTACTCTTAGTCTTGGATCTCTTTTTAAAGAATCAAATGTATATAACTGTTCTAAATAAATATTTGATAAGTTAGTTTCTCTTTTAAGAATTCTAGTAGCACATTCTTCAAGTGTTTCTTCTTTAGGATTCATAAATCCTCCAGGAAGACACCATCTATCTTTATATGGATAGTCATCTCTTTTTACTAGAAGAATAGACATTATCTTACCATTATTTCTTCTATATTCCTTCTTTTCTACATCTGAAACACTTATTAAACATATATCAGATGTCATAGAAAGTTTTTCAAATTGAGATGAGTCATAATCTTTTAAGAATTCTTCTTCTGATTTATATTCTTTCATATAACACCTCTATATAAATTATATCATAATACTTTTAATAGTTCTTCTTCTATTTTAGATATTATTAATTCTTTATTATCTTTTCTTTCTTCAAATTTAGTATGCACTATATAAGTATAATACTTATCTATATCTTTTAAATAAATACTAATATATATAGTATTATCATCTCCGTAAGGATTAATAGGGTCTACTGCTCCTAGCTTACCAGTAACACCTACTCCTATATTGGAATCAGCATATAAAGAAATACATTTACTCATTTCTTTTGCTACTTCCATACTATATACAGTATATTTTTCTATAGTATCAGCACTTACTCCCATTTTAATTTTATATTCATTAGAATAAGTTACTGCACTAAACTTTAGTACATCACTTGAACCTGGAATATTAGTAATAGCATTTGCTACTCCGCCGCCTGTACAAGACTCCATAGTAGCAATTGTTTTATTCAAAAGTTTTAGTTTTTCTACCACTTTTTTCATATGTATCACCCTTTATTAAATTATATATATCTTCTGATAAATAATCTTTTACATCTTCTTTTATTTTATCAGGAATTCCATAACATGCTTCTGCAAGTGATCCAGCAATACATGCTATAGTATCAGCATCTCCACCTATTGAGATAGCTTTTCTTATGCAGTCCTCAAAATCAGTAGATACTTTGAATATATAAAATGCTTGAGGTACTGTAATACTTGATTTAGCAGAGAACTTATTAACATGTTCTAGTACTTCTAAATCATAATCTAAACAGTAGTAATTGTCTTTTATATGCTTTATTACTTCTTCTTTAGATTTACCATTATTTAGTAGGAAAATTGCTGATGCAACAGCTTCTGCTCCTTTAATAGAGTCTGGATGATTATGAGAAGGAATAGTAGCGTTATAAGATTCTTTTATAACTTCATCAAGTGAGTTAGAAAGATATCCTATAGGACTTATTCTCATAGCAGCACCATTACCATAACTTGTACCTTCTTTATCACTATAAAGCCAGTCTACAAATCCTTTTCCAAATCTAGATCTACCATATCTATCCTTACCTAAATTTACTTCTCTAAGACCATATTCTTTTAAATACTTATTATAGTCTTTATTACCATTTTTAAAAGCATCATAAATTGCACAAGTTAAAATAGTATCATCTGTAAAAGATGAGTCTTTTGTAAATAAAGGAACTTCTTGATTAAGTATTTTTGTTCTTTCTTCAAAAGGTCTATTAGTACCATTTTCTACTTGATAGTTAATTTCAAGTACTTCATAAATTGATCCTGCTATATCTCCTATTATTGCACCTAACACGATTTACTCTCCTCTTCCCAGTCGTTATATAAATAACCATCTTCTCTAAATATTTTATATCTATTAGTAGTATCCATACAATTTTCATCTAATCTAATAGATAAATTACCATTATAAGAATTTATATCTTCTCTTAGTTTATTTAAACTATCTATAGAAATACTATGACTATTTATATAATCATTTACTTCCTTACTAGCTTCATTACCTTTTTGTAATACTTTAAAAGTAATTTGTGAAACGTTATCTGGAGTTATCTTTAGTATATCACTTAATCTATAATCATTAAATGTATCGGTTAAAATAAATACATATCTATTAGTTTTACCACTAGGTTTTATATTACTAGTTAAATTATAAAAAGGAATAGAATATGCGACGACATCTAAATTTTTATAGATATCATTATCTTTATAATAGTGAGTTTGTATTTCTATTTGAATATCAGGGCTTTCATTTCTCACTATATTAATTATATCTTTAACACACTCTATGCTTTGCATAGGTTCATTAGTTCCGGTAATAACAACATATTTTAAATCATCATTTTCTTTTATAACTTTAGCAAGATTATCTTTCCAAAACTTCTTATTTAAAGAGTAGTTATCTTTAAATGCATTATCATGAATATGTGTTTTAGATATACAAAATGGACAGTTATATATACATTTCATATTAGGAGTTACTACTTGTAAACTTCTCATAAATCACCTATATAAATTTTTATCTTTAATATATTGATATACCCTTTTATCCAAATACTCATCACTTAGATTTTCTCTTATTTTAGTAGATGATACATCTATAAGAGGAAAATCATTTAGGATAATAAAATTAGGAGTATTATATTTGGAAGTAAGAGAATCTATACTAATATTATCTCTATTCATAACAATAATCTTATATGTAAGTAATTCTTTATAGTTTTTCCATTTATCAAAACTAATTAAGTTATCTGCACCTATTATTAAGTGTAGTTCACTGTCATATTCTTCTTTTAACTTACGCATAAGTTCATATGTATAAGATATTTCATTATGAATACTATCTACTAAAATACTTTCTGTTTCAAAAAATTTTAGCATATTAATACGATCTTTAATATCTACCATATTAGTCTTATCCCAGTATCCTACTGTAGGAACTATAAGTACTTTATCTACAATACCATTATCTAGTAAATAATTAACTATACTTATATGCCCTATATGAACTGGATTAAAACTACCAATATATACTCCTAATTTCATGTCTATCCCTACTTGTCTATTTTAACTTCTCCATATTTAAATGAAGGCATTAACTTCATTTTGAATTCATTTACTTTATGTTTATGATCAATCTTTTCTTTTATTTCTTTATCTTCACAAATACCTGTTCTTAAGTATTTATCAAGTACTTCATAAGTAAATCCTAGATTATCTTCATCGGTTTTACCACATAAACCATCACTTGGAGTTTTATAAACTAAATCATGTGGAAGACCTAGTTCAATACCAAGTTTTCTTACTTCATCAACTGTAAGATTAGCAAGTGGTGCTACATCTCCAGCTGAATCACCATATCTAGTAGAATATCCTACCCAGTCTTCTGATAAATTACATGTATTAATAACTCTACCATTTACTGTTTGACTAACAGCATAAAGTGTAGCCATACGAATTCTTGGTGGTAAATTAACTAGAGTTTGATTACTTAGTTCATTTATACCAAGAGTTTTTAAACTATTTAAAGTATTACTAATTTCTGCATTTACTGCATCTTCTATATTAATAGTTACATTTGGTATACCAAGAAATTCACATACTCTAATAGAATCACTAATATCTTTTTGTACTCCATTAGGCATTAGTACACCAAACACCATATCTTTACCAAGAGCTTCCTTACATAAAGCAGCAGTAACAGTAGAATCTTTTCCTCCTGAGATACCTATAACTGCTTTACAACCATTACCATTTTCTTTAAACCATTCTCTTACCCATTTTAGAAGTTCTATTTTAACTTCTTTAGCATTAAAATTATTCATTATTCTTATTCCTTTCTTTATTAAGTGTAATCCAGTTTTTTAAACCGATAATTGCCATTATTAAATAAATTGTTTTCTTTGTTAAATATACTGTATCAAAATGTACTATATACATTGTTACTGCAATAATATCTGTAATAATCCACCAAACATATTGTTCAGCAAATCTATATAATTCTAAGATAGTAGCAACTATACCAATTGCAACAGTTAAAGCATCAAGTAGTGCTACTGTACCTCCACATCTTTTTAAAATCATATATGTAACAAAAGTAGTAATACCTACAAATACAACACTTATAATATTTTGAGTAAGTGTTAAACGTTTACTCATTGTTTTTTCAGTAAGTTTTTTATCTCTATGTCTAGCCCAGTTTATCCAAGAAGCTATATTCATTGGTAAGTAGAAAAGTACTTCTAGGAAAAATGTTCCGTATATCTTGTAGTAAATTAAGTATATAGCATAAACTATTGTATTTACAAGACCAAATACAAAGTTTGATACATTTGCTTTAGCACAGAAGAATATACAAATAATACCACATACTGCACTAACAAAGTTAACAAGTGTAAGCCAAAGTGGATTAGTAGTACTAGCAGGATTAACAAGTGCTTTATATACTGCAAGTCCTGCTATAAATACCATAATAACAATCATTAATATTTCATACCACTTTAACTGTTTAAAACTCTTTTTTAAATTATTTAAACCATCCATTCATTTCTCTCCTCTTTTCTTTCCATATTTCTTATTAATGTTCCACTTATAGGATAATGTATTCTTTTAACATCTACTAGTCTATGAAATGCTTCTGGATAAGCTCTTTCAAAGTATATTCCATAACTTTCTTCACTACTATATACAGCATCAAGTTTATTACCAAGTACATCTCTTACTAGCGGTGTTTCAGCATCCCAGTCTTCAGATCCATCAACATTTTTACAACTAGATACATCTATAAAAACTGGAATTGTATTAGGATAATTCTTAGTAAGCTCTATTACTTTTTCTTTTCTAGATTCTACTGATAAATATTCTTCTTTATTATTTTTAAGTATTTCTATTTCATCAGATCCTCCATAAAAAAGTATTACATATACCTTTTCACATTCTAAAGAAGCCGTCTCTACACAGTATCTATGTCCTTTATGAAAAGGCATAAACTTACCTCCATACATTCCTATACTATATTTCATATTATTACCTTCTTTTTATTTTAGAAAGTGCTAGTTTTGTATTAGCACTATTAATTAACCCTTTATCTTCAAGTTCTAATACTTCATCTAATGTAAATTCCATATACTCAATATATTCGTCTCTATCTAGATTTTGCTTAGATACTCTTTTACAGTTACAAGCTATAAATATATGATTAAACGCTTCCGAACATCCTTCATCTTGATAAAAACTATCTACTTCTACAAGTTTTTCTGGTACTAATCCTGTTTCTTCTTTTAGCTCTCTTAAAGCTGCTTCTACTGGTTTTTCACCTTCTTCAATATATCCAGCA
>JAEEMF010000083.1 GCA_016283075.1 Bacilli bacterium
AATGGAGTATCACTTGAAGTAAGTGAAGATAAACTTCTTGTTAAAAATATTACAGTAAGTTATATATCAAATGCTACTATTGATGGAACAACATATTACTATATAATTGATACTGAAGGTAATAAGTACTCCGCTTCTATTAATGTAAATAAAAATGTCTTACCTTTTGTAACTAATGGTGCTTCTTTAGAAATTAGTTATGAATCAGGTAAAACAATTAATGTAATAAAGAAAATTAAGTAGGTGGAATATGGAAACAACCAAAGCAACTGTAAACGTATATGATTATGGAAAACCTAATTCATTTTCTAGAAAAGTAAGAATCTTCTTTACTAAATTAGTAGAAGATATAATATTACTTGCAGTACTTGCAGTAATAATCTACTGTGCATATAAATTTTTAGATAAAGATTCAATAGGAGAGTTAGATAATATGTCTAATTACTCAGTAAAGAATTTACATACATATTTTGAAGAGAATGTACATGAAGATAGATATGTACTTACATATCCAGATGTAAATAATATTGTATCTATAAATGGTAAGATTAAAAATGATGATGGACTTGATTTAAATAATTTTGATGAAGGTTATATTTTAATGTATGAAGATGGAACTTATGCTTTTAAGCTTAAATATAACGGATACTGTTTAAGTAAAGGTATAGATGATAAATCTTATAAAGTAACAATCTTACTTCCTTGTAAAACAAAAGAGTAATAATTATAACTATAGGTTTTTCGACCTATAGTTTTTTTGATTCTATTATTATATAATAATTTTAGGTGGTGAAATGCTGATGAATTATAGTGCATATGAGCATAAAAAAAATAGAATTATAAATAAATATGAAGGTAAACAAATTACCTATAAAATAATATCGAATTTTCGTTTGCCATACATAGATGAGGAAACATGCAATGACTTTTATAAAGAGTTAAAGAATTATAAAATTAAAGTTGTTGATGATGGTACTGTATGTTTTAATGATATGATGAATGATAAATATTTACAAAATTTAAAAAACGACTTTTTTGATTATATAGATGAATTAAATGAATATATTATTTTAAAAACAGGAAGAAGAATTGAAGTAGATGACTGTTTTGATCTTCAGTATATTTATGATGAATTCTATCTAAATAAAATTTTAAAAGATACTATCGTTGAAAAAGTAATCTATCTTAATGATAATAATGGAAAAGAGTATAGAAAGTATAAAAATCAAGTTATAGAAGAATCTTTAAACAAATTATATGAGAATATGTTAAGAAAGTGGAGTAACAAGGATCTTACCGAGGATTTTGAAGAAGGTGTTTCAGTTGAATCTAATGATTTAGTCTGGAAAGAGACTATTGAAGAGTCATTTAAATTTGAAGATACCATAATAAATTTAAATAACGATTTATCAAATTGTATTAACTTTGAGGTGTCAAAGTATGAAGTTTCTTATTATATTTTAAATAATTTGTCTAGCATTTTCTATTTATCATTAAACTATCCAAATTTGTTAACTAATATTGTTATGTTTGAATTAAATTACGTAATATTAAATGATAAAAAAATATGTAGTGTGTTTACAAAAATTAATTCTTTTCAAAAGTATTTATTTAACGTAGCATCAATTTGTTACCGCGAAATAAAATCATTTCCTAAAATGATGCTTTTTGAATATCATGAAATGGCTATAAAATTTGCTTACAATTATGATATAATTTATGATTTATATTTAAGTGATAATAAATCATATGAAACAGCTGCTGGGTTATTACTTACAATTTAAAAACGAGCATTTACTGCTCGTTTTTGTCACCTTGATAAATATCTCTTTTTACCATTTCTTTATCTATTTCGTTAAGTACACCAAATTTCTTTATTAACCATTCTGGTTCTATTAAATCACTTACTTTAGGATCTCCAGTTATACGGTTAATAACTATATCATCTTTTAAGTACTCAAGCTGGTCACATACTATATCTACATACTCTTCTTTTGAAAGAACATGGAAGTGTTCTTTTTCATATAATTCATGTAGTTTAGTTCCTTTTATAATATGAAGCATATGTATTTTTATACCTTGAATATCTAGTTTATTTAGATACTTAACTGTTTCAATCATCATTTCTTTTGTTTCATATGGAAGTCCATTTATGATATGTACTACTACATTTATATTTCTTTCTCTTAACTTTTTAACCATATCTTCAAAACATTTTAATGTATGACATCTATTAATTAACTTTGTTGTTTCAGGATGAATAGTTTGAAGACCAAGTTCTACTGTTAAATAAGTTCTTTTATTTAATTCTTCTAAATAATCTAAACATTCATCTGTAATACAATCTGGTCTAGTAGCAATAGAAAGGCCTACAACATTATCTTGTTTTAAAATAAGTTCATATTTTTCTTTTAATACATCTAGTGGTGCATAAGTATTAGTTCCTGCTTGAAAGTATCCTATATACTTACTATTAGGCCATTTTTTACTCATTATTCCTTTTATTTCTTCAAATTGTTTAAGTAAGTTATCATTCTTATTACCAGCATATTCTCCTGATAAATCTTTAGAGCAGTATATACATCCTTCAGTGCTATAAAGACCATCTCTATTAGGACAAGTAAAACCAGCATTTAAACTTACT
>JAEEMF010000084.1 GCA_016283075.1 Bacilli bacterium
CCAGTTGCTGAACCAGCTGTTCCTGAAGCACCTGCTGCTCCAGTAGAAACTCCAGCTCCTGTACAAGAAGCTCCAGTAGCTGAACCTGTAACTGCCGCTGAAGTAGAAGCAACTACTGAAGTATCTGCTGAACCAGCAAAGAAAGGATCTAGTAAGGTTCTTATTGTAATAGCTTGTGTTGTTTTATTACTTGCTATTGCATTTGCTGTTTACACATATTTTATTTACCCAAATATTTAACGGAAAATTGAAGCATTTTGCTTCTTTTTTTGTGGTTTAATTTTTAAAAATATATGATATAATATCAAGGACAAGTGAGGTGAACTATATGGATGAAATAGTAATAAAAGGTGCTAGAGAAAATAATTTAAAAAATATTAATTTAACATTACCTAAAAATAAACTAATTGTTATGACAGGTGTATCTGGATCAGGTAAATCATCTTTAGCTTTCGATACAATATATGCGGAAGGTGAAAGAAGATATGTAGATAGTTTATCTAGTTATGCAAGACAGTTTTTAGGTGGTACTACTAAACCAGATGTTGATAGTATAGAAGGTTTATCACCAAGTATTAGTATTGATCAAAAAAGTACTAATAATAACCCTAGAAGTACAGTAGGTACTGTTACTGAAATATATGATTTCTTAAGACTTTTATATGCTAGAATAGGTACTCCTTTTTGCCCAGTTCACCATAAACCTATATCTAGTCAATCTATAGAAGAAATGACTAATCAAGTACTTAAATATGAAGAAGGTACCAAAATAAGAATTCTTAGTCCAGTAGTATACGGAGAAAAAGGAACTCATGCTGAGTTATTTGATAAACTTCGTAAAGATGGATTTGTAAGAGTTGTAGTAGATGAAGTAGACTATGACTTAAATGAAGAAATAGTTTTAGATAAAAATAAAAAACATACTATTCTTGTTATAGTAGATAGATTAATTATAAAAGATGAAATAAGAAGTAGACTTTATGAAGCATTAGAACTTGCATGTAAACTTGCTAGCGGTAAAGTAATAATTGATTTAGTAGGCAAAGAACAAGTTGTAATGAGTGAAAAGTATGCTTGCCCAGAATGTGATTTTAGTCTTCCAGAACTTGAACCAAGATTATTTTCATTTAATGCTCCATATGGTGCGTGTCCAGAATGTAATGGGCTTGGATTAAAAATGAAAGTATCTGAAGATTTACTTATTCCGGATAAAAACTTAAGTATTAATGATGGTGCAATTAAGACATTCTCAGTAGATCAAAATATCATGTATACAGAAATATGTACTACTGCTAAATATTATGATATAGATCTTGATATGCCTGTTAAAGACTTAGATAGAGATAAATTAGATAGAATATTATATGGTAGTTTAGTTCCACTAGATTTTAAATATTCTTCTAAAAATGGTAATGAAAGAACTAAAAGAGATTTCTTTGAAGGAGTTATTACTAACTTAGAAAGAAGATACTTAGAAACTACTGCTACTTGGGTACGTGAATGGATAGAAGGATTTATGATTGAACAAACATGTCCACTATGCCACGGATCTAGACTTAAAAAAGATGTACTTAGTGTATTAATAAATGGTAAGAATATTTATGAAATGACACAGCTTTCTATTAAAGATTTATATGATTTCTTAAGTAATTTAAAACTTACTGAAGAACAAAAGATAGTAAGTGAATTACTCGTAAAAGAAATTCTTAATAGATTATCTTTCTTAAATAATGTAGGACTAGGATATATTACCCTTAATAGATATGCTGGTACTTTATCAGGAGGAGAAGCTCAAAGAATAAGACTTGCTACGCAAATAGGATCTAAACTTACTGGAGTACTTTATGTTCTTGATGAACCAAGTATTGGTCTTCATCAAAAAGATAATGATAGATTAATTAACTCTTTAAAAGAGATGAGAGATTTAGGAAATACTTTAATAGTCGTAGAACATGATACTGATACAATGCTTGCTGCTGATTACTTAGTAGATATTGGTCCAGGAGCAGGAGATCAAGGAGGATATGTAATGGCCTCTGGAACTCCTGAAGAAGTTATGAAAAATCCTAACTCACTTACTGGTAAATATTTAACAGGAGAATATAAAATAGAAGTACCTAAAAATAGAAGAAAAGGTAATGGTAAATATATAGAAATAAAAGGTGCTAAAGAACATAACCTTAAAAACGTAAATGTTAAATTTCCTCTTGGAAAATTTAATGTAGTAACAGGTGTATCTGGTTCAGGAAAATCTACACTTGTTAATGATATTTTATATAATGCCCTTACTAAAAAAATATATAAATCTAAAGTTATAGTAGGAGACTGTAAAGAAATAAAAGGACTTGAAAATATAGATAAAGTAGTACATATTTCTCAAGATCCAATAGGAAGAACTCCTAGAAGTAATCCTGCTACATATGTAGGAGTATTTGATGATATAAGAGATTTATATGCTGAACTTAAAGAATCTAAAATGAGAGGATATGGAAAAAATAGATTCTCATTTAATGTAAAAGGTGGAAGATGTGAAGCTTGCTGGGGAGACGGTGTAAAACGTATTGAAATGAACTTCTTACCAGACGTATATGTTCCTTGTGAAGTATGTCATGGAACACGTTATAATAGCGAAACACTTCAAATAAAATTTAAAGATAAAAATATTAGTGATGTACTTGATATGAGAGTATCTGAAGCACTTCATTTCTTTGAAAATCAAAAGAAGATTAAAGATAAACTTCAGGTTATGGAAGATGTAGGATTAGGATATATTAAACTAGGACAAAGTGCTCCAACACTATCAGGAGGAGAAGCTGGAAGAGTTAAACTTGCTAAAGAACTTCAAAAGAAACCTACTGGTAAAAGTTTATTTGTACTTGATGAACCTACAACAGGACTTCATACACATGATATTAAAAAACTCTTAGAAATACTTGAAAGAATTGTTGATAATGGAGATACAGTAGTAGTTATTGAACATAATCTAGATGTAATCAAGGTTGCAGATCACATTATAGATTTAGGACCAGAAGGTGGAGATGCTGGAGGTACTATAGTGGCTACTGGTACTCCTGAAGAAATTACAAAAGTAAAAGAAAGCTATACAGGCGAGTATTTAAAAAGAGTATTATAAAAGCTTACTTAGGTAAGCTTTTTTTATGGTATAATGTCATTATAAGGAGGGTATCAATATGACACCACATATAGAAGCAAATAAAGAAGATGTAGCAAAAATAGTTATTATGCCAGGTGATCCTGTAAGAGCTAAATTAATAGCAGATAACTATTTAGAAAATGTAAAAATGATTAGTAATGTAAGAGGCATGAATGCCTTTACTGGAACATATAAAGGACTTAAAATATCAGTATTTCCTTCAGGAATGGGAATACCTAGTATGGGAATATACTCATATGAACTTTTTAAAGAATATGATGTAGATAAAATTATTAAAGTAGGAACATGTGGTTCTTATACAAAAGATTTAGATTTAGGAGATTTAGTAGTAGTAAACGCTTCTTACTCTGAATCTACTTATGCTAAAGTACAAGATAATGTAGATGATGACTTAATATATGCAAGTGATTTTATTAATTTTTATTTAAGAGAAACTGCTGAAGAAATGGGTAAACATGTAACAATAGCAAATGTTCATAGTAGTGATGTATTTTATGAAGAAGATGATAATATAAGAAAAAATGCTATGGATAAACATGTTTGTATGGCCTGTGAAATGGAATCATTTGCACTATTTCATAACGCTAAGAAGTTTGGTAAAAAAGCATCTCAAATTCTTACTGTAACAGATAACTTAGTAACAGGAGAAAGAGCAAGCGCTAGTGATAGAACTAATAAAGTTAATGATATGATAGTAATAGCTCTAGAAAGCGCATTAAAATTATGATAGATATTAAGTATTTACCTAAAGTAGAACTTCATTTACATTTAGATGGTTCAGTAAGACCTTCTACTGCTAAAGAAATACTAGGTTATGAAACTAAGTATGATATGCAAGTAAATAGAAACTGTAATGATTTAAATGACTATTTAAAGAAGTTTGATATACCAAATGAAATAATGCAAACAAAAGATAATATAGCAAGAGTAGCATATGAACTAGGTAATGATTTAAGAAATGATAATGTTATATATGCTGAAATAAGATTTGCTCCTAGTAAACATTTAAAAGAAGGATTAAATAGATATGAAGTAGTAGAAGCAGTTTTAAATGGACTTTCTAATGTAGATTTAAAAACTAATTTAATTCTTTGTATGATGAGAGGAGATTCTTTTGAAGATAACTTAGAAGTAATAAATGTTGCAAAACATTTTCTAGGTAAAGGCGTAGTAGCTCTAGATCTTGCCGGAGCAGAAGCTTTATATCCTACAAAAGATTATGAAGAATTATTTACTATAGCTAAGAAGTATAATATACCTTTTACTATTCATGCTGGTGAAGCAGATGGAGTGCAAAGTATTAAAGATGCAATTAGTTTTGGTGCTAAAAGAATAGGACACGGAGTAAGAATAGTAGAAGATGAAAAACTAATAGAACTTGTTAAAGAAAAGGATATTCTTTTAGAAGTATGTCCTACATGTAATATTCAAACAGGAATATTTCCTAATTTAAAGAGTCATCCTGTTAAAGAGTTATATAATAAAGGAGTAAAAGTATGTATTAATACTGATAATCGTACAGTATCAGATCTTACTTTAAATAGAGAATATAAAAACTTAATAACTAATTTAGATTTTAATATAGATAACTTTATTAAAATGAATAAAGATGCTGTAAGACACTCATTTTTAAGTGAAGATGAAAAACAAAAGTTAATTAATAAATTAACAATATAATGTGATACAATAGATAAAAACGCCGTAATTACGGCGTTTATTTAAAATAGAGGTGAAGTATGGAATATATAAAAGAAAGTACTGGGTCATATAATTTACATACTATAAAAGTAGATAAGTTTAAAAATATTTGTATGACTATAAAATTTAAAGCACCATTTAATGAAAAAGAAATAGTTTATAGAAACTTTCTAGATATTATTTTAATAGAAGCAAGTAAAAAATATTCATCTAGAAGACTTTTAAAACTTGCAACTATTGATCTATATAACTTAAAAATATATTCAAATAGTACTAGAAGAGGTAAGTATAGTATTCTAAGTTTTAGTACATCTTTCTTATCAGAAAAATATACTGAAAAAGGAATGTTTTCTAAATCTATAGAACTACTTTTTGAACTAATACTTAATCCTTATGTAAAGAATAATGAATTTGATAAAGAATTATTTGATGTATGTAAGAATATTTTAAGAGATGATATTATTTCTTCTAAAGATAATCCTAGTAGAGTAGCAGTACTTGGATTAAAGAAAAAAATGTCTCCTAATATGCCTTGTAGTTATGATGATATCGGTTCTTTAGAAGAACTTAATAAAGTTACTCCTAAGAAGTTATATGACTATTATAAAAAGGTAATTAAGACTAATATTATAGATATCTTTATATGTGGTAATATTCCAAGTAATACATCATCTATTATTAAAGATAAGTTTAAAGTAGTAAATGAATGTATAAAAAGTGAATCTCATTATATAAAAGAATCTAACTTTAAAGATAAATACTCTATTTATAAAGAAAGTAAAAAAGTAAAACAAAGTGTTTTTACTTTAGGATTTAAACTTAAAGATATGGATATGTTTGAATATAGATATGTATTGCCAGTATATAACTATATTTTAGGAGCAGGTCCTAGTTCAAAACTATTTAAAGAAGTAAGAGAAAAGAATAGTTTATGTTATTCTATATCTTCTAATATTAATCAGTTAGATAGTATTGGTTTAATAATAGCCGGTATTAATAAAGATAACTTTGATAAAGTAAAAGAATTATGTTTAAAACTAATTGATGATATGGAAAAAGGTAAGTTTAGTGATGATGATATAAAAGAAGCTATTAAGTGTTATTTAGATGGACTATATAGTGTATATGATGGTGTATCTTCTATATCAAATATTTATGAATCAGTAGAGTACTTTGATAGTGATATGCCAGAAGTAATGAAAGAAAAAGTAAAAACAGTTACTAAAAAGATGATTGTAGATGTTGCAAAAAAAATAAAAGTAGATACAGTATTCTTATTAGAAGGAAGTCTTGATAATGAAAAAGAAATTAATTAAAGGATTAGACCTAGAAGTATATAGTGAAAAACTATCTAATGGTTTAGAAGTATATATTATTCCTTTTAAAAACGTTAAACTAACTTATGCAACATATACAACTCGTTATGGCGGAAATAATAATGAGTTTATTCCTTACGGAGAAAAAGAAATGATAAATGTTCCAAAAGGAATAGCCCATTTTCTAGAACATAAAATGTTTGAACAAGAAGATGGCTCAGACGCTTTTAAATATTTTAATGAAAATGGTGCAAGAGCAAATGCTTATACATCTAGTAAACAAACTACTTATTTATTTTCTGGAGTAAATGAATTTTATAATAATTTAAAACACTTACTTTCTTATGTAGAATCTCCATATTTTACAGATAAGAATGTTGAAAAAGAAAAAGGTATTATTAAAGAAGAAATACATATGGGAGATGACAATCCATATTCCCGTGTATATAAAGGATTATTATTTAATAGTTTAATAAACCATCCTATGAAATACCCAGTAATAGGTACTGATGAAAGTGTTAGTAGTATTACTAAAGAAGACTTATATAAGTGTTATAATACTTTCTATCATCCTTCTAACATGTTCCTTGTTATTACTGGTAATGTAAATCCAGTTATAACTATTAAACTTATAAGAGATCATGAAAATAAAAGAAACTTAAAAAGTAAAAGAAAAATTACTCTAGGTGAATATAAAGAACCTAATGAAGTATTTAGAAAAGAAGAAAAACTTAAAATGGATATTACTGTTCCTAAAATAGGAATAGCTTATAAAATAAATATTAAAGATATTAAACTTAATAAATATAAAGTTAGATCTTATATATTAAGTGGTATATCTACTAAGCTAGATGAAACATCTCTTTTCTATGAAAAGATGAGTAAGAAAGATATTCTAACTATTCCAGTAGATTTAGAAGGTATTGTACTAGATGATCATATTATAGTAATGATACTTGCTGAAACAAATAATCCTTCTTTATTATTAAAAGAAATAAAGAAAGAATTAAAAGATTTAAGTATAACAGAGGAAGAACATAATAGAGCAATTAAATCTTCAATATGCTCTCAAATTACTAGTAGTGATAATATCTTTAAAATGAATAGTTTATTAATGAGTTCAATTATTAATAATGGTGAAGTTGTATATAATCCTATTAAGAGAATAAGAAAGTATAATTTAAAAGAATATAAAAAGATTATTTCATCTATAAATTTAGATAATTAT
The DNA here is from genome assembly GCA_016283075.1 of Bacilli bacterium. Taxonomy (GTDB): domain Bacteria; phylum Bacillota_I; class Bacilli_A; order RF39; family UBA660; genus RGIG4266. The sequence continues at coordinate 7,418 of JAEEMF010000084.1, forward strand.
ACTATTTTTGAAATAGACCCTTTAAAAGAAGACTAAGTCTTCTTTTTTGTGTTATACTATTTATATAATAGGAGGTGTAAGAGTGGAAATAAAGTATAAGTCATATAATGTTACTAATACTAGTTTTAACTATGTAGAAATAGTTAATGGTATTGAAGTAAATAAAAGTATACCTTTATTTGTAGATAATATATTTAACCCTCAAGCATATTCTATTTATAAAGAAATACAGAGAGTAAGAGAAGAATTAAAAAGTGAAAATTATCATCCACATTTAGACTTTTATAATAGTTTAAGTAATCCTCTTGATAGCTATGAAACTCTTTCTATATTAGTTAATTCATATGCTAATAGTTTAAAAGATGGAAGTATGTATTATACACTTACACATGCTAATACCGGAAAGAAGCAGTTTAAAGGCAAAATAGATACCCTTGGTAAAGATGTCTTTTATGCAAAACTATTTAATATGTGGAAAAATAATATTATTAAGTTAGATGATGAGGGTAGATTTAGTGATTCTCCTAATTATAAAAAACTAGCATCTAAACTAAGAGATATTAATGATATTAGAACTTATAAAGAATATCTAGGTATGTTAAGAGATAACTTTATATGTAAATCTATCTTTACATCTATGTGTCTATTTACAGACTGGCAACATATATCTAGTGAAGCAGTACTAGTAGGAACTAATAAAGTATTTCATAAAATAGATCATAGATTCTATATAAATGTAGAAGGAGTAGCACTTTATAAATTACTTAATCTACTACTTAATAAATGTTTAGAAAGAAAACTTCCTTTCTATATAAAATTTAATGAAGACTGTGCTAGAGATGATACAGTAGTACTTTATAGTGATACTAGTCATTTTATGAAGTATTTAATGTTATTTGAAGATATAAAGAAAGAATATCCAGATATTGTTAAATATGTGGAAAATCCACCTATATTAACAAGTAAATTCTGTGATTATATAGGATATGGAAGTGAACCTTCCATAGAAGAGGATGAAAAGAAATACTCATTTAATCAGTTAAGAGAAAAGATTATAAATAATGCTTTTGATATAACAATTGATAACTGGATTGAAGATAATATTGATAAAGGAATTAGTTATAATGATAAACAAATAAGTACTATAGATTTAATATCTGAAGTATGTGCAGATCAAATATATGGTTACTATAAAGATTTATTTAATAGATATAAACTTAATAATCAGTTAAATCTATTTAGAACTAATTATGGTTTAACAAGTTTAGACTTTGAATCATCTGAATTAAGACTTAGAATATATGAAAAAATTAAAAAACATGTTAAAGATATAGTAAGTGATCCTAGTTATATAAGTACACATGAAGATGAACTTTCTATAGAAGTTCATGATGGTAAAGTAATTAGTATTACTGATTCAAAATTCTTATCCGCTAAAAAAGGTATAGTAAGATTTATTTTTAATGATGATCATACTCTTATGCAAGAATTAAAAAACAATATTAATAAACTTGCTAAGTTTGAAGGAGTAGATACTTCTAACTTTGCATTTGATGATAGAATCAAATCGAAATTTGAACTTCAAGATAAATATCTAAGAAGAAGACAAAAACTTGAAAAAGAAGATCAAATATATGAAACAAAGCAACTTAGTGCTTGATATATAAAGCATTTTGTGATAAAGTATAGAAGTAGTTAAAGGAGGAATATATAGTGAAAATTGCATTACTAGTTATATCAATTTTATTAATTGCTATTGTTCTTTTACAAAGTGGTAAAGCAGAAGCTGCATCTAGATCTGTAAGCGGTAATAATGATAGTTTATTTGCAAATCGTAAAGAAAGAGGAGGAGAGTTATTCATAACTAGATTAACTTGGGCTCTTGGAATTGCTTTCTTTGCATTATGCATTATAATGAGTTTATAATTATAATAAATTAAAGGTATGTATACATACCTTTTTTTATGTACTAATACTATTATTATTTTGAATAATTTGTTATAATATATTATAGGTGAAAGTATGAATAGTATATATGATTATAGTCTATCAAAACTTACTGAATTACTTTTAGAACTTGGTTATAAAAAGTTTAATGCTATTCAAATATATGAATGGCTTTATAAAAAGAGAGTTAAAAGTTTTGATGAAATGACTAATATTAAAAAAGAGCTTATAGAATATCTAAAAGAACACTATGTAATTAGTAGTATTAAGATTATTAATAAACAAGAAGATACTGATGTATGTAAGTATTTATTTAATCTTAGTGATAATCAAAAAGTAGAAGCTGTATATATGAAACATGACTATGGAAATAGTTTATGTATATCTACACAAGTAGGATGTAATATGGGATGTGCTTTTTGTGAAAGTGGAAGACTTAAAAAGGTTAGAAACTTAAAAAGTTCTGAACTTATAGAACAAATACTTATGATAGAAGAAAATTTAAAACTACGTATTACTCATTTAGTGTTAATGGGTATAGGAGAACCTTTTGATAATTATGAAAATGTAATGAATTTTATAGATATTGTAAATGATCCTAAAGGAATTGAATTAGGATCTAGACATATTACTATTTCAACAAGTGGATTAGTACCTAAAATAAAAGAGTTTACTAATGAACCTAAACAAGTAAACCTTGCTATATCACTTCATGCACCTAATAATGAAATAAGAAATAAAATAATGCCTGTTAATAAAGCATATCCACTTGAAGTACTTATGCAGGCAGTTAAAGAATATATTAAGATTACAAATAGAAGAGTTACTTTTGAATATATAATGATAAGTGATGTAAATGATCACGATAAAGAAGCACTTGAACTAGCTCATTTACTTAAAGGAATGAACTGTTATGTAAATTTAATACCTTATAATGAAACTAGTCATATAGAATTTAAGAAAAGTAGTAAAGAAAGAATACTTGCTTTCTATGATATCTTAAAGAAGAATGGTATTAATGTAACTATAAGAAGAGAATTTGGTTCTAAAGTAGATGCAGCATGTGGACAACTTAGAGCTAATTACGAGGAGGGAAAATAATGGAATATTGTTATTTAACTGATCCAGGTAAAGTAAGAGATCATAATGAAGATAGCGTAACAATTGTTAAAAATGCTCATGATGAAATACTTATGGCTGTTGCAGATGGAATGGGTGGACATAGAGGAGGAGAAATAGCTTCTTCTATAGCTATCAATATTATTGCTCAAAGATTCTATGAAATAGATAAAATGGGTGATAAAGAAAGTGCAATTGTATTTTTACAAAATGTTGTAAGTGAAGCAAATAGAGCAATTTATAAATATACAGAAGATCATCCTGAAAGTGAGGGAATGGGTACTACTATAGTACTTGCACTTCTTACTAAAGAATACTTATTATTTGGAAATATAGGAGATTCATCTGGATATGTAATTAAGAATAATAAAATACATAAAATTACTACTGATCATACACTTGTTAATTTACTAGTTAAATCAGGAGAACTTACTCCTGAAGAAGCAGCAAATCATCCAAGAAAAAATGTACTTATGAGAGCACTAGGAGCTATTCAAGAAGTAGAAATGGATGTATTTGATATTACTGATGAAGTAGAAGGTATATTCTTATGTTCAGATGGACTTACAAATATGCTAAGTGATGATCAAATAAATAAAGTTCTTAATGAAGAACATTCTGGTGAAGAAAAACTAGAAAAACTTGTTATCAAATGTAATAACCGCGGGGGAACTGATAATATATCCATAGCTTATTTAAATAAAGGTGGTAAATCATTATGATAATAAAAGGTCAAAAGATTAATGATAGATATCAAATAATAAGATCTATTGGTGAAGGTGGTATGGCTAATGTTTATTTAGCATACGACATTATTCTTGATCGTAATGTAGCAGTAAAAATACTTAGAGGAGATTTAGCTACTGATGAAAAATTCGTAAGAAGATTTCAAAGAGAAGCAATCTCAGCAAGTTCATTATCTCACCCTAATATCGTAGAAATGTATGATGTAGGGGAAGATGACGGTAATTACTTTATTGTAATGGAATATATAGATGGTAAAACATTAAAAAGTTTAATTAAGAAAAGAGGACCACTTACTATTCCAGAAGTAATAGATATAATGATACAACTTACAAGTGCCATAGCTTGTGCACATGATAGTTATATTATTCATAGAGATATTAAACCTCAAAATGTAATGATACTTGATGATGGTAGAGTAAAGATTACTGACTTTGGTATAGCAATAGCAAGTAATGCTACAGAACTTACTCAAACAAATAGTGTTATGGGTTCAGTACATTATTTACCACCAGAACAAGCAAGTGGTCAGGGAGCAACTATTAAAAGTGATATTTATTCACTAGGAATTTTAATGTTTGAACTTTTAATAGGTAAAGTACCATTTAAAGGTGAAAACGCTGTAGAAATAGCTCTAAAGCAAATGAAGGAGCCACTTCCTAGTGTATGTAAAATAAATCCTGAAATACCACAAAGAATAGAAAATATTATATTAAAAGCATGTGCTAAAAATCCTAAGAATAGATATGATAGCTGTAAAGAAATGAATGCAGATTTAAAGAAATGTTTAGAAACAAACTTAGAAGATGAAAAGAAAGTAACATATCTTTATTCTGAAGAAGACTATGATGAAACTAAACAGTTATCTGATTTAAAAGGTCTTACTAAAGAAGAAAGACAAAAGAAAGAAAGAAAAGAAAAAATATCAAAAGAACTAGATGAAATAGAGGAAAAAGAAATGAATGGAAGTAATAAAAAGAAAATTGCCGGAACTATTGGTTTAATAAGTGCTATATTAGCTATTTGCGCATTAATAATACTTCTTACAGTGTTTGTAATAAGTCCTCTAGTATCAAATGGTAAAGATGTTAAAGTTCCAGATGTAGCAGGTTTAACAGTAGAAAAAGCTGAGGAAATGTTAGAAAAAGCTGGATTTAAAGTTGCTACAGAAACAGTAGAAAAAGAATCTGATGAAGTAGCAGAAGGACTTGTTATATCAACAAATCCTAAAGCTAATAGAACTATTAAACAAGGATCATCTATTGAACTTATAGTTTCTTTAGGAGAAATAAAAATACCTATTGAAGACTATAAAGATATGAACTACCTTGAAGTTAAAGGTTCACTTACTACTTTAGGATTAGTAGTTAAAGTAGAGAAAAAAGATGTAGAAGAAAATAATGATAAAAAATATGATTCAAGTAAAATAATAGAACAATCTATTGCAGCAGGAGAAAGAGTTGCAAAAGGTACTGAAATTATTTTATATGTTCCAAATGTACTTGTTAAATATCCTGATTTTACAAAAGGATTTACTTTAGAACAAATCATGGAATGGTGTGAAGATAATAGTGTTAATTTAATAACTGAATATACTGAAACAGAAACTGTTCCAGTAGGTACAATAATTAGTCAAAGCCGTGAAGCTGAATCAACAGTAATAGCTAATGCAACACTTAAAGTAATAATTGCCAAAGCTCCTACAAAAATAGAACCAGATGATAAAAAAGATGATACAGAGGATAACAACTAGTGCAAGGTAAGATAGTTAAAAATATAAGTAATGATTTCACGGTATTATGTTCTGATAATAAACTAAGAACTTGTAAGGCAAGAGGTAAGTTTCGTAATATGAAACTTACTCCACTTGTCGGAGATAATGTAACTATAGATGAAAATAATAATTATATATTAGAATTATTACCTAGAAAGAATGAACTTATAAGACCAAGTATATGTAATATTGATACAGTATTTATTATTGCATCTACAAAGAAACCTGATTTTGATACTAATTTACTTGATAAACTACTTTGTATAGCTGAATACAACTTAATTAAACCAGTAATTGTTTTAACAAAATTAGATTTATTAAGTGAAGAAGAAAAAAGTAAATTAGAACCAGTATTTAATTACTATAAAAAGATAGGTTATGATGTAGTAGAAAACACTAATTTAGATAAAATTAAGAAACTTATTAAAGATAAAGTATCAGTATTTACAGGTCAGTCAGGGGCAGGTAAATCAACATTATTAAATCGTTTAGACGAAACATTTAATATAAAAACAAATGAAATATCATTAGCGCTTGGAAGAGGAAAACATACTACTAGACATACAGAATTTTTCTTTATAGAAGGTGGTATGGTCGCAGATACTCCAGGATTCTCATCACTAGATTTTAAAGAACTTAAAATGAGTAAAGAAGATATTAGAGATAACTTTACAGAGTTCTTTAATCTAAGTGAAGACTGTAAGTATAAAGACTGTATGCATTATCATGATGATGGATGTAAAGTTAAAGAAGAACTTGAAAAAGGAAATGTACTTCCAAGTAGATATGAAAACTATATAAAATTTATTACAAATAAGGAGTAGTTATGAAATATTTATCAACTTCAGTATTATCTATAAAAGAAAATATAAAAGATAATATAAAAAAAATAGATAGTTTAAATACCGATTTTATTCATTTAGATATAATGGACGGTATTTTTGTAAAAAATACTACATGGGGTATTTTAGAAGTAGAAGACTTATTTAAAAATCATATAAGACCAATAGATGTTCATCTAATGGTTAAAGATATAAAAGGATATGTAGATGATTTTAGCATACTTAATCCTTTATATATTACGTTCCACTATGAAGCTACTAAAAAAGTAGATGAAGTAATAGATTATATTAAAAGTAAGAATGTAAAAGTAGGTATAGCAATAAGTCCATCTACTGATCCAGTAGTACTTTTACCATATTTAAGTAAAGTAGATTTAGTACTAGTAATGAGTGTTGAACCAGGTAAAGGTGGACAGTCATATATACCAAGTAGTACTTCTAAAATAAATGTTTTAAAAGATTATAGAAGAAGAAAAAAACTAAACTATCAAATAGAAGTTGATGGTGGTATAAATAACGAAACTATTAAAGAAGCTATAAATGCTGATATATTTGTAGTAGGATCTTATATAACAAGTAATAATTATAAAGATAAAATAAATGAAATAAAAAATATTATTAAATAACCTCTTTGGAGGTTATTTTTTTTATAAAAATTTTACCACATTTATCTAATATGTTAAAAAAAGTCGATTTTTTTAACATATCTATTGCATGTGTTAAAAAATAGAGTATAATTATACATATAAGGAGATGATAATATGAAATTATTACCATTTAAAGAATATAATTTGAAAACTCCTAGAATACTTGAAGCATTAAATGATGCATCAAGATCACTTGCTGAATTAAAGGGATTTGCTAATTCAATTCCTAATCAACACATTTTAATAAATGCAATTACTATTAATGAAGCAAAAGATAGTAGTGAAATTGAAAATATTGTAACTACTCATGATAGTATTTACAAAGTTTTAACAGAAAGCGGATATAAAGATGAATCAGCTAAAGAAGTAGTTGATTATAGAAGTGCTATTTGGCGTGGATATGAAATAATTAAAGAAAAAGGATTTATTTCAACTAATGTTTTAGTAGAACTTCAAGGAATGATTGAACATAATAAAGCTGGTATAAGAAAAAATCCAGGAACTAAACTTATTAACAGTAAAACAGGAGAAGTGATATACACTCCACCACAAGACGAAAAAGAAGTTAGAGATTTATTAAAAAATCTTGAAGATTATATTAATGATAATGATGAAGAAGTGGATCCATTAATAAAAATGGCGCTAATTCATTATCAATTTGAATCTATCCATCCATTTTATGATGGAAATGGAAGAACTGGAAGAATTCTAAATGTTTTATATTTAGTTTTAAATAATCTATTAGATAGTCCTATTTTATATTTAAGTAATTATATTAATAAGAATAAAGACCAATATTATAAATTATTTTCTGAGTTTAGAGAAAAAAATAATTATGAGGACTGGATTATTTATATATTGAAAGGAATAGAAGAAACATCTAAAAATACTGTTGAATTAATTAAACTAATTCAAGGTGAGATGGAATCTTACAAAGAAGAATTTATGGTAAAATTACCTAAAATATATTCTGATGAGTTATTGGATTCGTTATTCTTTGAAGTATATACTAGAATTGGTTATATTGAGGAAAGATGTAATATTACAAGGCAAACTGCTGCAACATATTTAAATAGTTTGGTTGAAGCAGGACTTCTAGAATTTGAAAAAGTAGGTAGGGAAAGTATTTATAAAAATGTTAGATTAATTGACTTACTTAGAAAATTTTAATGAGGAAAAATCTCCGTTGGAGATTTTTTTTATTACAAATATGTGCTATATTTATAATAGGTGATAGTATGAAACATATGACTATAGATGGTAATGAAGCATGTGCTAGATCAGCATATATGTTTACTGAAGTAGCAGGAATATATCCTATAACTCCTTCTAGTACAATGGCCGAACTAGTAGATGACTGGTCTAATAAAGGTGAAAAGAATATCTTTAATGACACCGTAAAAGTAATTGAAATGCAAAGTGAAGGAGGAGCTGCAGGACTTGTACATGGTTCTTTAGAAGCAGGGTGCTTAACAACTACTTTCACAGCAAGTCAAGGACTATTACTGATGATTCCTAATATGTATAAAATGTCGGGAGAACTTCTTCCTGCCGTATTCCACGTAGCAGCAAGAAGCTTATCAACACATGCACTTTCAATATTTGGAGATCATCAAGATATATATGCTGTAAGAAGTACTGGTTTTTGTATGCTTGCATCTTCTTCAGTAGAAGATGCTGGACTTTTATCTATAGTCGCTCATCTATCTAGTATAAAAGCAAGTTTACCATTCTTACATTTCTTTGATGGTTTTAGAACAAGTCATGAAATAAATAAAGTAAAAGTACTTGATAAAGAAGATGTTATTAAGTATTTAGATAAAGATGCTTTAAATAAGTTTAGAGAAAGAGCACTTAATCCACTTCATCCAGTTACTAGAGGAACTAGTCAAAATGGAGATGTATATTTTCAAAATACTGAAGCACGTAATAAATATTATGATGAAGTAGCAGATATCGTTAATGATTATATGGATAAAATAGGTAAAGAAGCATCTACTTCTTATAAACCATTTAATTATTATGGAAGTAAAGACGCTACAAATATCATAGTATCAATGGGTTCTGTATGTGAAACTATTAAAGAAGTAATAGATGATTTAAATACTAAAGGATATAATGTAGGTTTAATAGAAGTACATCTATATAGACCATTTAGTAAGAAATACTTACTAGATGTACTTCCTAAAACTGTAAAAAATATAGCAGTACTAGACCGTACTAAAGAACCTGGTTCTTTAGGAGAACCTTTATATTTAGACGTTGTAAATGCTCTTAAAGAGCTTAATTTAACTATTATAGGAGGAAGATACGGACTTTCTAGTAAGAACACTACTCCTAGTCAAATAAAGGCTGTATATGACAATTTAAATGGTACATTTAAGAATAACTTTACAATAGGTATAGAAGATGATGTAACTAATCTAAGTTTAGATACTGATAAGTCATATAAACTAGGATCATCTAGTGAAATAATTATCTATGGATATGGTTCAGATGGTATGGTATCAGCATCTAAATCTATCATGAAAATAGTAGGAGAATCTTCAAATAAATATGTACAAGGTTACTTTGATTATGATTCTAAAAAATCAGGAGGAGTAACAGTATGTAATCTTCGTTTCGATAAAGATAAAATACGATCTACATACTTTGTAGAAAATCCCTCTATAGTCGTATGTACTAAAGATAGTTATTTAACAAAATATAATATGCTCTCTAATATAAAAGAAAAAGGTATATTTATACTTAATACTTCTAAAAAAGAAGAGGAAGTATTTAACCTTTTAAGTAAAAATGATATAGAAATAATTAATAGTAGAAAAATTAAAGTATATATAATAAATGCATATGAACTTGCTTCTAAAGTAGGACTAGGTAATAAAATAAGTACTATTATGGAAAGTATTCTATTCTATTTAACTAAGTTAATACCTTATGATAAAGCAAGAAAAGAAATGAAAGAATATGCTAAGAAAAGATACTTTAAAAAAGGAGAAAATGTAATAAAAGCTAATTACAAAGCTATAGATGGAGCAAAAGAACTTCTTAAAAAAGCAAATGTTCCTTTATATGGAGGAAATGATGAATCTATAGATAGTGACTTCTATAGTATGGTAAATAGTAGAAAAGGTAGTTTACTTCCAGTATCAGCATTCTTAAAAAGTGCTGACGGAGTATATGAAGCAGGAACAAGTAAAAAAGATAAAAGAGGAGTATCCGAAACAGTACCTAACTTTATAAAAGAAAACTGTATTTCTTGTAATATGTGCTCTATGTACTGCCCTCATGGAGTTATAAGACCATTTCTTATAACTGAAAAAGAATATAATAATTTACCAACTTCTATAAAAGATAGATGTAAAGATATACCCGATTTAAAAGGATATAAGTATACAATAGGAATAAGTATAAAAGACTGTACAGGATGCGGAGTATGTATTAAAAATTGTCCTAAAAGTGGGAAAGCCTTATCATTTATTAATTATGATAAAGCCTTAAAAAATAAAGAACAAGAAATATTTGATTATTTAGATAAACATATAGGTTATAAAGAAGTAGGAGATAATGTAAAAAATATCCAGTTTAATGAACCTAAATTTGCTTTCTCAGGAGCTTGCGCAGGATGCGGAGAAACTCCATATTTAAAACTACTTACTCAAATATTTGGTAAATCAATGATAGTATGTAATGCAACAGGATGTTCATCCATTTATTCATCTAGTACACCTTCTAATCCATATACAGTACCATGGACATCAAGTCTATTTGAGGATAATGCTGAATTTGGATATGGAGTATTAATAGCAAATAAAACTATAAAAAGTAGAATTAAAACTATTATGGAAGATAATATGGATAATCCTAATAGTAAACTATTTAAAAAATGGATAAAAAATATAGATAACTTTGATATAACAAAAGAAGTATATGATAATCTAGATTATAAGACATGTCCTAAAGAAATAGTTAGTTTAAAAGATTACTTATTAAAAAGAAGTATCTGGACTATTGGAGGAGATGGATGGGCTTATGATATTGGTTACGGCGGAATAGATCATATCCTAGCAAGTGATGAAGATATAAACATCTTAGTACTTGATAGTCAGGTATATTCTAATACCGGAGGACAATCTTCTAAATCAAGCCCAAAAGGTACAATAGCATCATTTACTTCTATAGGTAAAAACCAAAATAAAAAGGATTTAGCCTCAGTATGTATGGCTTATCCTCATGTATATGTTGGAACTATATCTTTAGGAGCAAATCCTGCTCAAGCTTTAAAAGTATTTAAAGAAGCTGAAAGCTATAAAGGACCATCTATCATAATAGCATATACACCTTGTATATCTCATGGTATAAAAGGGGGAATGTCTAATAGTATAGGAATGGAAAAACTTGCTACAGAATCCGGATATTTCCCTATATTTAGAAGACATCCATTATATGGATTTACCTTAGATAGTAAGAATGTTAACTTTGATAAATATAGTGAATTCTTAGAAAACCAAACAAGATATAGTATGCTTAAAGTAGTAAATCCATCTAAAGCAAAAACTTTAATAAATCAAAATAAAGAATTTGCTATAAATAGATATAATTATTATAAAAAATTAGATGAAGAAAAAGGTAATTAATAATTACCTTTTTTTAGTAAACAAAAAGAGCAGTCCCCCTGCGAACTGCCCTTATAAAAGAATAAAAAGGGGTTGGCTAGTGTGATACTAGCATCCAATTCGTTTCCGAATTGGTACTACATATAGTACTCATAAAAGGGGTGTTTGTCAACCCATTTTGGTTAATTTTCTGATTTTTTTAATTTTTCCATTATTTCCCTTGTGAAATAAGGCTTAGTTAACCTTAAAGTATCATCATTCATTGGGAATCCAGCAGCATGTTCATGACCGCCCCCACCAAGTCTAGAAGATACCTCTGCTAGGTTAACATTAGTTACACCTCTTAGTGAAAAACTTTCTCTATTATAGTCAGCAATAAGTATAAAATCTAGTTCATCTTTATATTTATTTGCTAAGTAATTTCCAACACTAGAACGATACTTAGTAGATATAGAAAATCCTACATTATAATCTAAGAATTTAATTCTTATAAGATTCTTATCACAATATTCTAAATAATCATTTAATTCTTTTTCACATCTATCACAAATATCCTCTTCTTCTTTTGTTAGAGTAAAATGCTTATCATCTTTATTAACAAATCTATCAAGTAAACTATTTATTAAATAATATCTTTCAGTATTAACAAATATATTAGTTAATTTAAGTCCTAAAGGATTATTAAATTTAACATGTTCAAAGTTATCATAGAGTCTTACTGCATCTATAAATTCTTTTAAACTATTTTTCTTTAGTATTTTATTATCTTTATATGTTTCTAATAAATAATCATAGAAGATAGATGCTGCTGAGTAGGAGTATTCACCATCTTTTATTTTAACTATACTCCAAGGAGCGGTATTTTTTGTTTCGTGATGATCAAAATGCATAATCATATTTTTCAAAGTACTATTATTTATTAAATCATATGCTTCATCTTTTAATCCTAGATCTGTAATAATAACTTTATCATAATCTTTATATTTTTTAGTATCAATTATTTCTTTTATAACACTAGTGATATCATCTGGACTTGTAAATATTAAATCTACTTCTTCATATACTATTTTAGCAAGTATACTAGGTGCTAATCCATCCATATCAGCTTCATGTGAAATAAGTAGTATTTTCATATAAATCACCAAATATATTATAACATAACTCCTTATAATTGACATATAAACATTTGTTCGGTATAATGATAATGGTGATAACATGAAAATAGAACTTCTAAAAGGAATAGGACCAAAAACATCTAAGTTACTTAATAAACTAGGTATATATGAATTAGATGATTTAATAGAATATTATCCATTTCGTTATGACATACTTAAAAGAACTGATATGTCACAAGCAAATAATGAAGATAGAGTTATTATAGATGGATACTTAGAAGAAAATGCTAAAATATTTAGATATGGTAAAAATGATAGATTAACTTTTAGAATGTTTCATAAAAATAATATTTATAATGTAGTAATATTTAATAGAGGATTTTTAAAAAGTAAACTTGAAGTAGGAACCAATATTACTATAATAGGTAAGTATGATAAATATAAAAATACTATAGTAGCGTCAGATATTCATTTTGGATTACTTCCTGATCATACAGTAATAAATCCTATTTATCACACAACTAGTGGTATTACTAGTAAAGCTATAAATGAATATGTTAATTTAGCTATTCCATATTTTCAGTATGTAGATAGTATTTTAACAGATGAAATAGTAAGTAAATATAACTTTCTAGATTTATTACAAAGTATAAAAGAAGTACATAATCCTACTAGCACAGAACACTTTAAAAAAGCTCTAGCAAGATTAAAGTTTGAAGAACTATTTTCTTTTATGCTTAAAATATCTTATTTAAAGAAATCAAGAAAGAAAAAAGATGGTTTAGAAAGAATAGTAGATAAAAAACTAATAGATGATTTTATAAAGACAATTCCATTTACTTTAACAGATGATCAAAGTAAGGCGGTAGACGATATATATAATGATTTAATTAGTAAAGAAAGAATGAATAGACTCTTACAAGGAGATGTAGGATCAGGTAAAACTATTGTTTCTTTTATAGCACTATATATTAACTATTTAAGTGGTTATCAAGGAGCGCTTATGGCTCCAACTGAAATACTAGCTTCTCAACATGAAATAAATATTAAAAAGATATTTAAAGATTTAGATATAAATGTAAAACTATTAACTGGTAAAACAACTTCTAAAGAAAGAAAAGAAATATTAGAAGATTTAAAAACAGGTAAAGTAGATATTATTATAGGAACACATGCTTTATATCAAGATGATGTTATATATAAGAATTTAGGACTTGTTATAACAGATGAACAACATCGTTTTGGAGTAAACCAAAGAAAGACTCTAAAGAATAAAGGACTTACTCCAGATATTCTTTATATGAGTGCAACTCCTATACCAAGGACATATGCATTAACAATATATGGAGATATGGATGTAACAAGTATTAAGACTATGCCTGGCGGAAGAAAACCAGTTATAACTAAAGTATTTGATGAATCCAGTATTAAAGATGTTTTAATGGGTATGTATAATGAACTATTACAAGGACACCAAGTATATGTAGTAGCACCTCTTATAGAAGAGTCAGAACTATCTGATATGGAAAATACTACTTCTTTAGAAGAAAAGATGAATAAAGCCTTTGGAAAGATGTATAAAATAGGTGTACTTCATGGAAAAATGAATGACTTAGAAAAAGAAGCAGTAATGAATAGTTTTAAAAATAATGAAATACAAATATTAATAAGTACAACAGTTATTGAAGTAGGAATAGATGTAGCAAATGCTACTATGATGTGTATATTTGATGCTTATAGATTTGGTTTATCAGCACTTCATCAGTTAAGAGGTAGAGTAGGAAGAAACTCTCTTCAGTCTTACTGCTATTTAATAAGTAATAAAGAATCTAAAAGACTAGAGATACTTGAAAGTACAACAGATGGATTTAAAATAGCAGAAGAAGACTTTAAACTAAGAGGATCTGGTGATCTTTTTGGTCAAAAACAAAGCGGAGATATGAACTTTAAAATCGCAAATATCAAAAATGATTTTGAACTTTTATTAAAAGCCAAAGAAGAAGCAGAACTATATTTAAAACAAAATGAATCGCCAACAGAGGTAATTAATAAACTTTTATCCGATTCAATAAACCTTGATTGACAATTATATTTTTCTCCATTATAATGATAGTAGCGTGATAGTAATCACGCTAGTGTGTTCGTACATCTAAGCTGGTATGAACATGCTAACCAAAACCCCCTGAAGACGGAACGATTCAATGTTCCGTCATTTTTTTATAAGGGTTTGCGAGGTTTCCCGCTTTTTCTAGATACCAAGCCAGATACCAAAAACCTTTTTTTAGATACCAAATTTATTTTTTATTTAAGTTTATTTAAATACCTAGATTTAAATTATCTATGGTATTTCTTACATTTTCTAGATTATTTGGAAACATATGAGCATAGGTATCTAGTGTTTCTTTAGTACTAGCATGTCCTAAATATTTAGATACTGTTGTAGGTGGTTGACCTGTGTTTATTAAAAGTGATGCACAACTATGCCTAAAAGAGTGTAATGGAATTCTTCTAATATCAGCATTTTCAGCAATTCGCTTATTTATTCTATGCATCATTCCAAATGTTAATGGATCTATTTCTCCAAATACAAACCATTTATCATTAAATCCATAGTATTTCTTTTTCTCATTATAAAGATTTACTAAATCATTGTATAAGACATCAGTAAGGGGTAATGTCCTAATACTTTTAGATGTTTTTGGTGGTGTTAATTCATAATACTTCTGACTATCTTTGACACTATTGGCTTGTTTAGTAATAGATACTTGCTTATTTTTCCAATCTATATCAGACCATTGTAGTCCACGGCATTCACCTCTACGAAGCCCACAATAATATAACATTTCAAACATTGTCTTATCATTTAGACTAGTAGTACCAGTAATATATTTTTGAAATTCTTCAAAAGTATAAACATCTTTTTCCTCTTTGATTTCATTTGGATCTTTAAAGAATTCTATTTTCTTATAAAATTTCATTAAATTAATATCATACATTTTCATTCCCCAATTAAGAATAATTTTAAGAAATTTTTGTATATCATTTCTACTAGAAC
>JAEEMF010000085.1 GCA_016283075.1 Bacilli bacterium
ATTACATCGAATATTATAACAATTATAGATACCAATGGAATTTAAAAAAGATGACTCCTGTACAATACAGAAATCATCTATTTTCATCCATTGTCTGAACTCTCTCTTTTTTATTTAGTCCTTGACATTGGGTACATTTTATTATTGCTTTATATCTCCTTTTTTTATTAAATATTTTATTTCACTTAAATCATCAGATAAGCTTTTATATTCATCAGCACTTATTGCTAGTCCAAGTTTTAATCTAGAATCAAGTGAATAATTTTCAGTTGTCATTTTAAGCATCTTAGTTTTATTTTCATCATAGCATTTAAAATTTTTTAAAACTGAAAGATCTAAACCAGTATGTTTCGATACATTTTCAAAAAATTTTAATGTCGGTGATAAAGAACTACTATATCCATATAATAATGCTTTTTGCAAATTTAAATATTGAATTGCAATAAGTTCTGGAGTTTGTTCTTGGCCCAAAGCTCCAAGTAAAGTGTCATTAGCATGCATTTCGGCAAGATTTTCAAGTGGATCAACTGAATATAATCTATTATATTTGGCATCCATAACTTTAAATCTAGAATTAAGTATTTCATATATTTCATCTAATGACTTGCAATCAAAAATTGGATCAAAATGCATTCCGCCTCTATGTAAGTCAATGATAATTTTTTCTAAAACGTTCTGATTATTAAACTTATCATCACTAAAATTAAAATAATCAGGATTTGAATATCTTAAAATATGTATATCTGATGCAACAAGCGAATATTGTCTTATGTGTTCAAGTTCATGAAGAATAGTTTTGCATAAATAAATATTATAAAAAAGTGTTCTATCTAAACTAGTACTAAGTAAATGTGAGTATTGTTGCAACTCACTTGTAATATGTGCATACAAAACTGGTACATTTAATATAATCTTCTGGTTTATTATATTTAATCTTCCTAAAATATTTGGGGTTCTTTTATCACTCGATAGTTCAAATACTGGAAGAGGAATTATTATATCATGAGATTCATAAAATATTTTTGCTACTTCATCTGCAAACTTTAAATCAACATACTCTCCTCTTTTAGAATAATCTATTAAGAGATCTAATAATTTTTCATTCATATATATCACCAGTTTCTATATTCATATAATATTTCAAATAATCTTTTCTCCATAATAAAACCCCGTTTATAGGGGTTATTATAACATATATATAATATAGTGCAAATTAATAGTGGCGTCCCCGATTGGAGTCGAACCAACGATCTTTCGCTTAGGAGGCGACTGCTCTATCCTACTGAGCTACGAGGACACAAGTTAATTATAAAACAAAAGGAGAAGTTAAGCAACTTTAACTTCTCCTTGTTTTTTCTTTTCAACTACATTAATTATTTCATCAGTTAGTTCTTCTTCTGTTTTACCTAAAGTATAGATAATATCAGTAGCAAGATTAACATTACAAGAACTACTAACTAAATGCCAGTTTAGTTTTGATAAATCTGAATCAGCTGGAATCTTAGATATTTTATTGATTAGTTGCCATGATTCTAACATATCAACATCTGGAAGTAATAAAATAATGTTTTTAAATTTCTTAATCATTTTAAATACATTATCAAATAATGTTTGATCTTCATAAACAGTTTGTGATGGTTCAAATGCAACTATGGCAGACTTATCTAAATTATCTAAAGATTTTTCAACATGATATGCTTCAAAAGGTTTAGTATATTTATATTTAGCAAGTTCTCCTGCTTCTCTTTTTAATTTAGAAGCATAATTTTTATCATAGTTTAGTGCACGGTAATGTTCTTCACGTTTATCAGATAAAGAAACAAGTGGCAATTTAGTTTTATCACTAAGTAGATAACTAATTCTACTTTTACCTACATGAGGTGGACCAATTAGTAAGATGCTTTCTTCATGTACTGTGTCACCCATGTTCATCACTCCTATCGTTAAATAAATTATAACACGAATATTTAAGAAGTGCATAGAAAAAAGAGAAAATTTTTAAAATTTTCTCTTTATTTAGTTTTTAAAGCTTTACCAATTTTCTTCCATAAATTAGAAGATGAATAGTTAAGAATACCTGCTTTATATATTCTTAAACCATATTTAATTAATACAAATATTGTACCTACTGAGACAAGTATTGCAATTAATATATCAATTACTCCTATATCTCCTATTACAAGAAGTGATGGAGCAAGTATTGCTGATATAAATGGAATATAAGATAAAATCTTAATTAAAAGTGATCCATTAAATGTACCAGCTAGTACTGCTAAGTAGTATCCTACAAAAAGTACCATCATAATTGGAGTTTGTATTTGCTGGAAGTCTTCATTATTAGTAGTCATACTAGCAAGTACACCAGCAAGTACTGAATACATAACAAATGTTAAGACCATTAATACAATTGTAAGCGGAATTATATAAACAAACTTAGTCATTAATTCAGTATGTTTCATTGAATCAATCATTTCTGACATATATGACATTACACCACCTGTAATATCATTTCCACCTATCATAGATCTTATTTTAAATCCAACAAGTCCATATACAAAAAGTAGTGCAGCTTGTACTATAACAAATAAATTACCAGCTATTATTTTAGAGAATAAATGTGTATTAGGACTAACACTAGATATAATTATTTCCATACCTTTAGTAGTCTTTTCATCATTTATTTCTGCTCCTACCATCTGTACTAAATAAATTACAAGTATAAAGAATGGTAAGATAATTATTGGGAATACTGTAGTCATAATCATATTTTCATTTTCTGAAGTAGATGATTTATTCTCATCATATATGATTCTTTCTATTTTAGCTTTTTCATATATCTTATTTAATTTATCCATATCTACATCAGAAGACTGTATAGCAAGTCCTACTTTAGTATTATAAATAGCATTTTGAATATATGAATAATCCATAGTATTTATATAAGCTTGACTAATAACTTTTATATCTAAAGTATTTTCTTCACTTGGATTAAATACTATAAATATATCATCTTTAGTATCTTTATTTTCTAAATACTTTTCAATAGTATCTTCACTTTCTTCATAAAGCTTAATATCATATGAAAAATCTTCATCTTCTTTAGTATTAGTTGCATTAAGCATTTGACCTTTAAATACTTCATAACTAACATTTGTATTATCAATTACATTAATAACTTGTTTTTTATTAAAGTCCCCACCAAACATACTGATAATACTATCAATATTAGCGACGGCAACTAAAACAATAAATAGTAAAATATTAATTATTTTAAACCATTTACTTCCCATTTTTCTTTTTAAACTCATTCCAATAAGATAGTTTAGTTTACTTTTCATAACTTTCACCTACCTTTGTAATAAATATTTCGTTTAAAGATGGTTCTTCTATTTGATACTTAGAAATATTTTTACCTTTAGATACTACTTTAAAGACATCATCACTAACATCTTTATTATCTATTTTAATTTCATATTCAGTACCTAGTTTAGTTACTGATACTACTCCTTTAATCTTTTTAACAGCATCTATATCAATATCACCTGAAACAATAATATTTTTCTTACGATATTT
Organism: Bacilli bacterium; assembly: GCA_016283075.1. Lineage (GTDB taxonomy): Bacteria > Bacillota_I > Bacilli_A > RF39 > UBA660 > RGIG4266. The sequence goes on from JAEEMF010000085.1 coordinate 3,574, forward strand.
TTCTTTTATTTCTTTTAAGTTTCCTTCTAGTACTGATTTACCTTTAACAAGAACTACTAATTTTTTACAGAATAGTTCAACATGATCCATTCTATGAGAAGAGAAAATAATAATACTTCCATTATTAGCCATTCTAGTTATTTCATCTTTAAATAGTTCAATATTAAATGGATCTAGTCCAGAAAAAGGTTCATCTAATATAAGTAACTTTGGTTCATTAATAAGTGCAGTTATTAACTGTACTTTTTGTTGATTACCTTTAGATAATTCTTTTATCTTTTTGTTTTTAAATTTTTCTAAATCAAATCCATCTTCTTTAGCATAAAGTCTATTTAAAAGTTCATCTAATCTTTTAAGTATTTCTTTATCATCTAAACCTTTTAAATTTCCATAAAAAAGTACTTGTTCTTTAACAGTCATCTTAAGAAGTAAACTTCTTTCTTCTGTTAGGAAACCAATAGAATCTGTTACGGAATAATCTATCTTTTTACCATTTAAAGTAATATTACCACTAGTAGGATCAAGAAGCCCCATAATCATTCTAAAAGTTGTTGTTTTACCGGCACCATTAACACCAAGTAAACCAAATATTTCTCCTTCTTTAACTTCAAATGATAAGTTATCTACAGCGCAAAACTTATCATAGAATTTAGTTACATTCTCTACTTTTAACACTTAAACACCTCTTCTATTTTATAAATAGTCTAATTATATCATTATAAGTAATTACAACCATAAGAAGCATTAGTAAGAAGAATCCTATAGCATGTACAGTATTCTCAAACTTAATACTTACTTTACTTCCTTTAATTTTTTCAACTACTAAGAAAAGTAATCTTCCACCATCAAATGCTGGTATAGGAAGTAAATTCATAAATCCTACATTTAAACTAATATATCCAAGTAAATATACTAAGTTAAGAAGTCCTGTTTTAGCAGTTTCATTTACAACTGAATATATTCCAACTGGTCCTGATACATTAGATAAAGATAATTTACCAAAGCATAAGTAACCTATTACATAGCACATCTGCTTAATAAGTGAGAAGAATTTTCTAAAGGCATATTTTACTGCTGGAATAATTCCTTTTTCTGTTTTAGCAGTAAGATTAAATCCATATACATATCTTACTTCACCTTTATCACTCACTTCTTTTTTAGGAATAATAACTACATTATCATAACTTCCATCTTCATGAATAACAGTAAATCTAGTAGACTCTCCTTTAGTAGTAGATAGTTTAAGTTGAAACATATCTAAATCTACTTTTTTACCATCTACTTTAACTATTTTATCTCCTGCTACTATACCTGATTCATAAGCTGGATATCCTTCTTCAGTACCAGATATATATGCTTCTGGAAGTACTGCTCCATTAATTAAACCAATAATAAAGAAGATAACTATTGCAAGTATAAAGTTATTCATTATACCAGCAATAATAGTCATAAATCTTTGACCCCAAGTTTTACTTTGAAGTCTATTTTTTTCAGGTACGTCTGGATCTATTTCATTAGTTTCCCCAGCCATACTTACATATCCTCCTATTGGAAGTAATCTAATAGAATACTCAGTCTCATCATTTTTTCTTTTCCAAGATTTAATAATAGGTCCCATTCCAATAGAAAATTCATAACAATGAATACCTGCTCTTTTAGCAAATATAAAGTGTCCAAATTCATGAACAAAAACTGTAATTCCAAGTATTAGTATAAAATATATAATTGTCATAAAATCACCCTGTTTCTATAAAATTGTAATAAAGAACATCGCACCTAATACTACAAATATAATACTATCTAATCTATCTAAAATACCACCATGTCCTGGTATTAAATTAGAAAAATCTTTTGTACCATAATATCTCTTAATAGCAGAGAAGAATAAATCTCCAAATTGTCCTACTATAGATAAGAATAAACTAATAAAAGATATTAAGAATATATTTATATTTGGATTAATAACAGTTACATAAAATACTGTACTAATAAATACTCCAAATAAAGTTCCTCCTATAGAACCTTCCCATGTTTTATTAGGAGATATAACTTCTATAAGTTTATTTTTACCAATAAGTCTACCTGTTATATAGGCAAATGTATCAGTAATTATAGTTATTAAAAGTAAATATATAAATAGATTAATACTCTTACCTCTCATATAAGAAAGTAAACTAAATGAAAGTGATAAAAAGAAGATACCACCTACTAAATAAAATGCATCATTTATACTATATTTTTTATCATCATGATATAAAATAGTAGGTACTAAAAATGTTAAAAATAAGCCACTAATAATGCAGTAATCCATTTTTAAAGCATAATCCTTATTAGTAACATTAACTATTATCATTAAAAGAAAGAATACATAAGAAATAATCTTTATAAAAAGTGGTAATTCTTTTTTATTTTCTTTTACCTTTAAGAATTCATATAACCCCATAAGTGATATAAGAATTAGTCCTATATTAAAGAATGTTCCTCCTATAATTAGTAGCGGAACAAATATTAAAAGCATAACTATTGCACTAACTACTCTTTTTTTCATATTTGATACCTCCAAATCTTCTATCTCTCATATTATATTTTTCTATTGCAAGATCAAAGTCCTTCTTTCCAAAAGCTGGAAAATAAGTTTTTGGAAAATAAAACTCTGCATAAGCACTTTGCCATAACATAAAATTAGATAATCTTTCTTCACCACTAGTTCTAATTACTAGATCAAGTGGTGGCAGTTCATTATACATATATTTATTAAATGTTTCGATATCTAGTTTATCTATATCTATTTTAGACTTAGCTATTTTCTTAACAGCATCTATTATTTCATACTGAGAGCCATAATTTAAACAAAAATTTATAACACCTTTAGTATTATTCTTTGTTTCTTTCTCAATACTTTTCATTGTATCAATAACATCTTTATTTAAATTATCCTTTCTTCCTGAAAAGATGACTTTAATATTTTCTTTATTGTATTTTTTAGAAGATGATTTAAATTTATTAACAAATAAATCCATTAAATAATCTACTTCTTCTTTACTTCTTTTAAAGTTTTCAGTGGAAAACACATATAAACTTAAATATTTTATTCCTAAGTTAATAGCATATATACTAATCTTCTCAAGATTACTTGCACCTTTAGCATGACCAGCACTTCTAGATAAGCCTCTTTCACTAGCCCATCTTCCATTACCATCAACTATTATTCCAACGTGATTAGGAATTTTCAAGCTTTTCTTTATCATATAATCCTCATTCCCATTATTAACATTATAATATAAAAAGCCCAAAAATAAAAGAGAAAAGTACCCTTATACCTTTCTCCTTACAAAAAAAATATAAATTCTAAAAAGAATCTATATCTATTCTAACACGCTTTTGATTTGTAGAATATGCAGATGCTTGAACTAAAGTTCTAATTGCTTTTGCAATATTACCTTTTCTTCCAATAACAGCACCCATATCTTCACTATCAACTAAAACTTGAATAACAGATTCACCGTTTTCATCTGCTAGTTGTTTAACTGATACCATTTCTGGTTCTTTTACTAAATTCTTGATTAAGAATTCTGTTAATTCTACTATACTCATAATTATTTACTTTCTTTTTTTGAGTTATGGAATTTTTCCATAATTCCTTGACTTCTAAATAAATCTCTAACTGTATCAGTTGGAATTGCTCCATCTGCAAGCCATTTCATAGCTTTTTCTTCGTCAATTTTAACTTCTGCTGGTTCTGTAATAGGATTATAAGTTCCAACAGTTTCAATAAAACGTCCATCTCTTGGACTTCTTGAATCAGCTGCTACAACACGATAAAAAGGTCTTTTCTTTGAACCCATTCTTTTAAGTCTTAATTTTACTGCCATCTAGTTCCCTCCATTCACTGTATTTAATTTTAACATAGCTGGTTTAGGGTGTCAACCTTTTTTTGTTGACAACTTAAATTTTTCCTAATTCAGCTCACGAGACAATATATTACACTCTTACTCTTTAAAAGACAAGATAAATTGTTAATTTATTTGATAAATTTTGATTACCCCTCTATAAGAGATTCTACCGGATACTGTACCACTTGCTTTTTTTATGTAATAAACGAAAGAATGAGCACCAGCAAGTCTTCCGGATAGATATTCAGTCGTGCCAAAATTTAATAGTTCAACTGCCCCATCAGGGACTGTTATTGTCGAGTCACTTTCATTATTATAAATACTATATATTGATGATAAGATTACTAGTACATCTTTCGTATCAGTTTCAAACGTATAAGAAAAGTTAGCTGGACTTCCAGGAGAATAACTATAAATTTCTTTATAATTCATTTTATTAATTCTTTGATACAAATTATCTAAAGCAGATGAAACATTATCTATATTATTTAGTTCTACATCCTGCCATGAATTATCAGTAGGAGTAAACCCTACTTCTTGTGCTAAATAAGAGTATGCCAAAACAGTACCTACAGTTGAAATAAGTACTCCTAGTAGTAAGAAAAACAATCTAGATTTAAAGATTTTTTTCATATTGCATACTCCCTACTTTATAATTAATTATAACATATTAATAAATATATATAAATTATTATTTATTATGCTATAATATCTTAAAGGTGATGAATATGGGTATAATTAAAACAAAATCTAAAGGACTACTAATTGTTATTTCAGGTCCTACTGCAGCAGGAAAAGGAACAATATGTAAAAAGTTAGTTGAAAGAAATACTAACTTATGGGTATCAACATCAATGACTACTAGAGAACCACGTGGAACGGAACAAAATGGTGTTGAATACTTCTTTGTTACTACTGAAGAATTTGAAAAGAAAATAGAGGAAGATGGATTCTTAGAATATGCTAAAGTACACTACGGAAGATACTATGGTACTCCAAAAGATATTATCTTTGATAAACTAGATGAAGGTATTGATGTAATACTTGAAATAGATATTCAAGGAGCTTTAAAAGTTCAAGAAAAAGTACCAGAAGCACTATTTATATTTATAGTACCTCCTACTATGGAAATACTTAAAGAACGTTTAAGAAATAGAGGTACTGAAAACGAAGAACAAATGCTTGAAAGATTTAAAACAGCATATAAAGAAATCAATGAAGTTACTAAATATAACTATGTGGTAGTAAATGACTTTGTTGAAACAGCAACAGCTAAAGTAGAAGCAATTATTACTGCTGAAAAATGCCGTGTAGATCGTATTGAAGAAGTAGATTTAGATAGTAAAGAAGAAACTATCCATGAATCACTTGTTGATTTAAATCAGGAGAAATAATATGGATATATTGGAAACATTTAATAATCAAACTGGTTTTATTAATCATAATGGAATAAAGATAACTAATGTTGGAAGTAATGTTACTGCCGAAGTAAATTTATCTGATATATCAAATAATCCTTATGGTATAACACATGGCGGACTAATATATTCCCTAGCTGATACAGCATGCGGAATACATGTATTTAGTAAAACAAACAAAAAAGCTGTAACACTTAATTCACAAATACATTATTTAAAACCAGGTACTGGTTCTAAACTAATAGCTAAAACTGAAGATATTAAAATAGGTAAAACTGTATCAGTAGTAAGATGTAATATTTATAATGATAAAGAAGAATTAATATCAACATGTGATTGTACATATTATTATGCAAACTAAAAGAAGTATTTAATTAATACTTCTTTTTTTAAACTCCGTAAAACTTTAGTTCATTTATTTCAATATAACTATTATTGTGTGCATCTATTACAAATATTCTCCAGTAACGGTGTGCATCATTTGTTAAAGTGTTTACTATTACCGCATCAAGTGGACTATTAGGAAAAGTGGATACAGTAGAAGCATCACTCCAAGTAGTTTTATCATCACTATACTGAAGTTTAACATTTTTAGGAACATAGTTTGTTTGAGGATATCCATTCATAAATGTAATAGCTATTACAAAAACATTGGTACCAAAATCATAACCTACATACTGGTTTTTAACACTACCATTTGAGGTACACCAACCAGAATTAGTTGATGATATAAATATTTTATCAGCAGACCACGTAGAAGCATTATACTGAGTACTATAAAATACACTATTTGTATCTACAGTTTTTACAAGAGATATATCTAAATAACCTAAATTAGTTTTAGTAGCTTGCCCTCTAAATGCATCTGTTTTAATTAATTTTAAAACAGCAGTTTTATTAGATGATATTCTTCTTAAAAAATATTCATTAATAATATCTCCTAAATCAACAGGAACATCTATGTAATAACTAAATGCTTTAAGTTCATCTGTTATAGGTGGATGATACTTATCATATAAAGAATCAAGTGCATCTTTAGTATTATCTACATTCCAGTTTTCATAGTCAGCAGGAGTAAACCCAACATTCTGCGCAAAATAAGAGTATGCAAAAACAGCACTTATACTACATACAAGTACTCCAAGCATAAAGAAAAACAATCTAGACTTTAGAATCATTCTCAAACTGCATACTCCCTATTCTATATATAGTATACCATTAATAGACGATTTATATAAACAAAAAAACGAACCATTTGGTTCGCTTAAAATCAGAAATGGTGTCCCAGGAGGGATTCGAACCCCCGACCACTGCCTTAGAAGGGCATTGCTCTATCCAGCTGAGCTACTGAGACAGTTCTTGCTTGAACAAGTCCAATTATACTACTTTATTTTTATATAATCAAGTATTTTTTGAGTAAAAAAGTAGCATTTTTATGCTACTTTATGATGTATTTCACTAGTTTTATTCTTTATTATAAATTTATCAACTAATTCTAAACTATTTTTTATGATAGATTTATACTCATCATTATTCATATTACTTGCTACTCTATAGTCACATAAATCAAGTATATCTCTAAGTATATCTCTTCTTATATTCATATCATTAGTTTTATTAGTTACTTCTTTAAGTAAACTATTATTACAAATAATAGGCATATATAAGTCATACTGATCTAATATAGAACTATCAAGTTCGCTAGAAGGAATGCTTGTAAATAAAGTTCCTACTAAGTATAACTCTTCATCTGATAAACTACCAGCAAGTACTGGATTTTTAGAAAATAATACTGCTATAGATAAAATAGTTTCTATTTTTCTACCATTATCAAGATCTAAACTATCAATATGTAAGTATTCTTTAGTAAATCTTCTTTGAGATAATTCATCTAAAGTTGATAAGTTTTCCACATATTCAAGTTTAGTAATATTCATTTCATATTCACGGTATACCTGATCTATTTTATCTTCTTCATATCCATCTTTATAAGCATTTTTTATATAAAATAAATCATGTGCTTTTTGTTTATCAAGGACATCTTTAAAAGCATCATAGAAAGTCATACCCTTTTTTAGAGTATCATAGATTTTTTCCATAAATACCTCCTAAAACATTGATTCTTGTTTATTTATTTTTAAATGTTTATATGCTTTATCAGTAACTATTCTACCACGATTTGTTCTTTTTAAGAAACCATTTTGTAATAAATATGGTTCATATACATCTTCAATGGTTGTTTGTTCCTCTCCTATAGAAGATGCTATTGCTTCTATTCCTACTGGACCTCCATTAAACTTTTCAATAATAGCTTTAAGTAAGTTGTAATCTGTTTCATCAAGTCCTTCAGAATCTACTTTTAATTTATCTAAAGATACTTTAGTAATATCTTCATCTATAAATCCGCTTCCTTTTACTAAAGCGAAATCTCTAACTCTTTTAAATAATCTGTTTGCTATACGAGGAGTACCTCTACTTCTTTTAGCAAGTTCTACTGCGGCTTTTTCATTTATTTCACAGTCTAGTACTCTACTAGTTCTCTTAACTATACTAGTTAACTCTTCAGTTGTGTAATAGTTTAATTTAGCAATAATACCAAATCTATCACGAAGAGGACCTGTTAAATCACCTGCTCTAGTAGTTGCTCCTACTAAAGTAAATGGTGGTAAATCTATTTTGATACTTCTACTTGAAGAATCTGAACCTACTACTATATCAATAGAAAAATCTTCCATTGCAGAATAAAGCATTTCTTCAATAAAACGAGGAATACGATGTATTTCATCTATAAAAAGTACATCTCCTGGTTCTAATGTTGAAAGAATTGCTGCTAAGTCTCCTGCTTTTTCAATAGCTGGACCACTAGTAGTTCTAATATTACTACCTAGTTCGTTTGCAATAATATAAGCAAGTGTAGTTTTACCAAGTCCTGGAGGACCATAAAGTAAAACATGATCAAGTGGTTCATCACGAAGTTTTGCAGCTTCTATAAATATTCCAAGATTTTCTTTTACTTCGGACTGACCTACATACTCACTAAGTGTACTTGGTCTTATACCTAAATCTTGTAAATCTTCTGATAATTTTTCTTCTGTTATAATTCTAGGCATAGATTACCTCCTTATTTTAATAATAGTCTAAGAGCATCTTTAATTTGATCTTGCATCTCCTTAGTATTATCTATACTTGGAAGTACTTTTTTAATATCAGGGGCTTTATATCCAAGTTCTTTTAATACTTCAACTAGTTCATTATTTGTTTCTACTACTGCGCTAGTTGTAACACATAGTTTTCCTTTTAAATCAAGTATTATTTGTCTTGCTACTTTATCTCCTATTTTAGGAAATTTCTTTAAATATAAAATATTTTCTCTTTCAATAGCATCAGTAATACCACCAATATTATCTCCTGCTATCATAGGAAGAGCCATCTTACATCCAAGACCCTTAACACTTATTAGTTTTAAAAATAATTCTTTTTCTTCTAATGTTTTAAATCCATATAAACTTTCTTCATCTTCTTTTACAAGTTGATAAATATATACTTTATATTCTTTACCAATTTCAAATTTATATGGATTACCTGTATATATTAAGTACCCTACTTTATTTACCTCTAGTGTTATGTAATTACTTTCTATTTCTGTAACTGTACCAATTAAATATGAATACATTATTTTCTCTTTCTAAAGAAGGTTCTTATAGTGTATCCTAAGAATACACACACAATAATTACATAAGCCCAAAAGCATAATTTATAAGGCAAACTTTTAACAGGTAAATATTTTTGAAATACTGAAGGAATACTACTAGGTATATAATTTAAGAATTTATATATTTGTAAATTAATACTTTTTACTATTCCTTCATTAATTACTTCAACTAATCTAAAAAATATATCTGCTATAGCAATAAAGTAAACACAGTTACTAAATCTTCTAAAGAATATTATTACCATAACAAGTAATGCTATTAATATAATTGCTTCCATTTTTCCCTCTTCTATTCATAATAATATGATATTTTAATAAGCGATTTTACTATTTTATTATCATACATACTTAAATATTCATTTAAATCTAGTTCAGCACTTATAACATGATTATCAAGTAACTTAAACTCTAAGTTTACTACTTTATCATCAATATTATCTAACTTAGTATTAGACACTTTATTTCCTTCAAATGTAGAAATAAAGTTTAATAGTGGTATTTCATAACCAATTCTTGTTTCTCCAGATGTATATTTTTTTATATATGATGTATCATCACTACTAAATAATGATAAACTTACTAAGTATTTAGGTTTTAATAACCAAAAATCTAAATCAAACTTAGGTATAGCACTTGTATCATCAAGTAAGTTAACAAGTTTATTATCTACTATTTCATATGTAGTATCTTCTATTTTAAGAAGTTCTTTATTTACTATTGTATAAGTATATTCTTTTCCATCTATTATATAAGTTGCTTTATAACTTTCGGCATTCTTAAAGTTTTCAAGTATTTCACTATTAGAAAGAGTTTTACTAGTATTATTATTATTAGTAATATCTTTAATATTTTCATTTTCACTTAAACCTTTTCTACCAATCATTACTGCAACAATAATAATAATTAGATAAATAGCAAGTTTAACAAGTGATTGATATTTAGGATTATTCCATATTTCTTTTAACTTATCTTCTAATTTGTCAAATTCCATATTATTACCTCAACATCTTTCCAACTAAATCTTTATTTCCATTAACGAAGTCTCTTCCTGACATTCTCTTTTTACCTTCAGGTTGTACTTCGGTAAGTATTATTTCTCCGTTAGAAGTTTTTACCCCAAATCCATCTGGATAAATATTAGTTATTTGTCCATCAAACAGATTTGGATATGTAGTTAAACTTTCTCTAGATTTCCATACTTTTAAGATTTTTCCATCTATAGTAGTGTATGCTCCTGGCCAAGAATATAATCCTCTAACTTTATTATATATTTCTCTAGTTGTACGAGAAAAATCTATTAATTCATCTTCCCTTTTAATGTTATAACCAAATGTTACTTGTGATTCATCTTGAGGTGTTCTAGTATTAGTTCCATCTATAATACTTGGAAGAGTTTCTAGAAGTAAATCTCTTCCTAAAATAGATAATTTATCATGAAGAGATTCAGCTGTATCTTCATAATCAATATCTATTTCTCTTTGAGTTATGATATCTCCAGCATCCATTTTACTAGACATATACATAATTGTTATTCCAGTCTTAGAGTGTCCCTCTAAAATACATCTATGAATAGGTGCTCCACCTCTTAATTTAGGAAGAAGTGATGCATGTACATTTATACATCCTAGTCTTGGTGCATTAAGTAATTCATCAGGAATTATTTGACCATATGCACATGTAATAATTAAGTCTGGTTCAAACTCTAGTATACTTTGATAATCAGTTCTTATTTTTTCAGGTTGTAATGTAAGTATAGTATGATTATTTGCTACTTCTTTAACAGGAGTAGGTCTTACTTCACCATTTCTACCTACTGGTCTATCTGGTTGACTTACTACAACTCTAACTTTATATTTAGTTAGTAATCCTTCTAGTACAGTTGCACTAAAATCAGGAGTACCCATATATACTATTGTAAGTTCTTTCTTAACATTAACATTATCTAGATTTATATCTTCATCTTCTAAATATACTTCTTCTAAATCCATAATTATCACCTATTTAATTTTATCATATTTTTCTACATTCTTAAAGGATTTATATCAATTTGAAAAGTTAATTTACTATCACTTTTATAGTGATTTACTAAATAATCTATTTCTTTATAAATATCTTTAATTGTCTTATATTTTATAATAATTTGCATATTATAAACATTATTTAATTTAGGAATACTTGCTAGTGCGGGACCTAGTACTACATTACTAGGAAGTTTACTTTGTAAGAAATGCGCTATCTTCTTTCCTTCACTATCTAAGTAGTTAAAATTCTTAGAACTAATCTTAACAAAACATAGATTACAAAATGGAGGATACTTAAGTATTTTTCTTACCTTTAGTTCTTCTTCATAGAACTTATTGTAATCATGTTTAGCAGCAAGTGTAATACTATAGTGATCTATATTAAATCCCTGTATAATAACTTCTCCTGGTTTAGATGCTCTACCAGCTCTTCCTGCTACCTGATTAAGTAGCTGGAACGTTCTTTCGCTATTTCTAAAATCAGGAATATTTAAAGACGCATCACCATTTATTACACCAACTAGTGTTACATTAGCAAAATCAAGTCCTTTAGAAATCATTTGAGTTCCTATTAACATGTCATACTTATAATCAGCAAAATCATTTATAATTTTTTCATGACTACCTTTAGTACTTGTAGTATCTACATCCATACGGACTGTTCTTATTCCTTCAAAAGTATTTCTTATTTCTTGTTCTAGTTTTTCTGTTCCCATTCCAAAAGAATCTATATTCTTACTTTTACAATTAGGACAAGTATCTAACTTACTAAACTCAATATCACAGTAATGACATTTCATTTTATCAATGCCTTTATGATAAGTAAGTGGAATATCACAGTTAGGACACTTATAAGTAAATACACAGTCATGACAAGTAATTACTGTTGAATATCCTCTTCTATTTAAAAGTAAAATTATTTGTTCTTTTTTATTTAATCTATCCTCTATACATTTATATAATACGCTACTAAGTACCCTATTTCCTTTTTTAAATTCATCTCTCATGTTAATTATTTCAACTTTTGGTAAATTTTTATTAACTCTTTCACTTAAAACAAGTAATTTATAAATACCAGCTTTAGCACGAGAATAACTTTCTATAGAAGGAGTAGCAGATCCTAGTACTAATGGACAGTTATGTCTTTTAGCTCTCCATATTGCTATATCAATAGCATTATATCTAGGAAGATTTTCTTGCTTATATGTAGTAGAATGCTCTTCATCTATAATAATTACTCCTAGATTATCAAATGGAGCAAATATAGCACTTCTTGCCCCTATAGCAATAGATACTTCTTTTCTTTCAATTTTTCTCCATTCATCATATTTTTCACCATTTGACAAACGACTATGAAGTATTGCTATATCTTTACCAAATCTATTTTTAAAAACTCTTACCATTTGAGGAGTTAAACTTATTTCTGGAACAAGTACTATAGCTTCTTTTTTAAGTTTTAAGACTTCTTCTATAATATGCATATATACTTCAGTTTTACCTGATCCAGTAACACCATGAAGTAAGTATGATACATAATTATTTAAATTTCTTTTAACTTCATTAAAAGCATAACTTTGTTCTTCATTTAGTTTTATCTTACACTCTTCTTTAGAAGAATCTTCATCTATTCTATATATTTCTTTTTTAATTTCTTTTAATACATTATGTTTTATTAAAGTATTTACTGAACTAATAGAAATACTAGTAGCATCTTTTTTTAGTATTTCATCTTTTTCATCAAATAATTCTAATATCTTTTTAGAACTATCATTTTTACCTACATAATTTCTATCTATAATAGTTAAATAAGTTTCATATTTAGCATTTACCACTAAACCATTTTTAGCTTTTAAAGCACTAGGTAGCATTGTTTGATAAGCACATATTAAATTAGTAAAAGTATTCTTACTAATAAATTTACCAAGTTCTAACATTTCTTCATTTATAACTGGTTCTTTATCTATAACATCAATTATATCTTTAAGTTCATAATCACTTTTAAAGTCTCCGACTTCTAAAACAAATCCTTCTAGAGTTTGTCTTCCAAAAGGAACTTTTACTCTTATACCTACTTTAACATCATTTATTATATTAGAAGGTATACTATAGTAAAATGTTTTATCTATATTTTGTGCTTTAATTTCAACTAAAACTTTTGCTAGCATGAAACCACCTACCATCATTAATATTTAGTTTATCACAAACATTTGTTCTTGTAAATAAACTACTAGTATTTTACTTGTTTTTATAAATCTTAAAAGGTATAATTATATTAGGTGATAGTAGATGAAAAAGAAGAAAAAAGATGAAATAGAAATAACTAATTATATAGATGATTTTGACTATGACGACGATGAAAAAGAAGAAAAAGAAGATGCTACACTTGAAATAGAAGAAGAAAAAGAAGACGAAATAGAAGAAGAAAATATCGAGAAAAGTATTAGCGAAGATGAAGATAGTGATATCGATCTTGAAGATACTAAAGAATTTGTTCTTCCAGAAGAAGATGAATATGATGACCCTTTTTCTGATACCGGAGTAGTAAGTTTTGAACCAGAAGATAATATTCCACCTAAGAAAGAAGAACCTAAAAAAGAAAAAATTAAAAAACCTCGTAAAAGATATAGACTTAAAAAAAGTGCATATATCTTACTAGGAATACTAGTTCTTATAATATTAGTTACTACCCTATCTATTAAAGCTTATATAAAACATAAAAACTGGATTAATAGTAATGAATATAAATTACTAGAAAAAGGTTATACCGATAGTGAAGTTAAAGAAATACTTTCTAGTGAAGACTTAACAAAAATGATGTTAGAAAGAGAATATAATAAAGAAATATTAACATTTATAAAAGAAAAATATTATTTAAATAAAAACTTAGATAAATATTTAACATATTATGAAAAGAATCAAAGTAAAACACCTAGTGAAATAGTTACAACTATAAATACTGGTACAGATAAAGACTGGTATTATAAAACAGTAGAAGCTGATACTACTAAAGGTAATTTAATACTTGTAAATAAATACTTCTATTTAAATGAAGACTTTGTACCAGAAGATTTAACAGCAATTGGTGTAAAATATGCATATGCTGATAAAAAAGTTACTCCAGAAACAAAAGAAGCTTATGAAAAGTTAGCATCTACTGCTTTAGGAAGTGGTTATAAATTTGTTGCTGATCAAGGATACCGTTCATATGCTGCCCAAGCAAAAACATATAATAATATTAAGAGTTCTAAAGGACTTGCCGCTGCTGATAAGCAAGCATCAAGAGCTGGACACTCTGATTATCAAACAGGTCTATCATTAAATGTTAGAATTAACTCAGAAGAAGATAAAGAGAATGCAGTTCAGTGGCTTAGTGAAAATGCTCATACTTTTGGATTTATAATTAGATTCCCAAAAGATAAAGAAAACATTACTGGTTTTTCAGCAGATTCAACACACCTTAGATATGTTGGTATAGAAGCTGCAACTACTATCTATAATGAAAACTTAACTCTTGAAGAATACTACGCATATTATGTAGATGGAAAATAAAAGAAAACCAAGACAAATGATTAAAGCCCCTATTATCTTTATAGTAATATTAGTAATTTTTATAGTACTAGGATACTTACTTCAAGATAATAGATATCTTAAAATCATTAATAATAATAAATTAAAAAATAAAGGCTATTCTAATGAAGAAATAATTCTTATAAATAATTATCCTAATTCATTAGAATATGCCTTAAATAATGAGTATAATAAAGATTTAATTACTATTATAAAAGATGGTAATTATATTGATAGTAATATATACTTATACATAGATTATATAAATACTAATAAGGGCGTAGGTATAAGTACATCAATAGAAATTGTAAACGAAAAATAGGTATTATTAATACCTATTTTTCTTTATTGTAATTTTTCTAATACACCATGTTCTAGATCGTCAATGCTATATAAAGTATCTAATACATTAAATGTTTCTTCAAGATTTCTTCTGGCATTATTCCATCCGATTCCGTCAGTGAACCATATAAATGTAACACCGTCTACTCTATTTGCTTCTTCGGCAAGCATTTTATAACTCCTAGCAGTTTCATTCAATTTAGAACCATTTGATGCGTAGAAGTTTGTTTCAATTACATATATTTGATTATCTGTTTTTATAACAAAATCAAATCTTTTTGTTGAAGTATTATCGCCAGACATTGCTGATAAATCAACATTCCATTTTTCTTCAATATCAGTTAAATACATTTCTTTAAAGTAATTAACATCTTTTTCATATCCAGCAGAAACAATAAAGTCCTCTACTAAATTTTCCATTAAATGTCCACCGCGATTTTTTCTACCATTTGAATCTAATCCTACTTCAACACCTAGTAAATAATCATATAAATTATTAATAATATGATGCTGCAACAATTCAAATAATCCAGTATTTCTCATAAATACAACATAATCTTCTATATCATATGTTAATCTATCAAAATTAAATAAGAACTCACCATCTTGATTCTTAACAAATATTTCATTTGATCTAACAGCAAGAAGTAAAGGAATTACTTCAAGAGTATCTGGATACTTTGCAACAATCCTTTTAAATTCTTCTTCAATGTTTTGAATACCAATTAAAGAATTTAAAATGTTAATTTCAACTCTATATTTATTAGCTTTTTCATATATCTTTTCAAAATCAACATAATAATCATAAGTTGAAATACTTGATTTAAATTTACTTAACCATTCATCAAAATTTCTTTTCATTTTTGTTCCTTTCTTCGAATTGTAATATCTAGATATTTTTTTTCTAATTCGATACCAATGTATTTTCTATTAAGCTTATTCGCTACAATCCCAGTTGTACCACTACCATTAAAAGGATCAAGTATTAAGTCTCCTTCATTGGTAGATGCAAGAATAAGTTTTTCAAGAATAACACTTGGTTTTTGTGTAGGGTGTTTACCATATTTTTTTTCGCTAGGTTTTGTTAGTGATGATTCCCATACATCCTTGGCTTGTTTTCCACCATTTTGAGTTTTCATTAAATCATAGTTAAATGTATGTCTAGCATACTTAATATCTTTTTTTGCCCATAGGATTGTTTCTGTTGAGTGAACAAAATATCTGCAGCTTATATTAGGAGGAGGATTTAATTTTTTCCAAGTAATATTATTAATTATCTTGAATCCTTCTTGTTCAAGAGCCATACCTATTGAATAAATATTATGTAATGTACCACTAATCCAAATAGTTCCATTATCTTTTAATACCTTATAACAAAGTCTAATCCATTTACGATTAAACTTATGTTTTTCTTCAATAGATATTTTTTTATCCCAATCTCCTTTATTAACTGATACCATTTTACCGCCACTACATGATATTCCATCACCAGATAAAAAATATGGTGGGTCTGCAAATATCATATCAACACTCTTGGGTTCAATCTTTTTTAATTCTTTAAAAGAATCACCATGAATCAACTTAAAGTCATCACTACCATAATAAAATGTTCCCATTAATAACCCCCTACATTAATATATATACTACATTTGTTCTTGAAAATCCTTTTTGTTTTTGTAATTAGTTATAATAACTTCTTCAACTAAACCTCTATTTTTAGCTTTAGCACCAATATTTCTCTGAGCAGATACATAATTAAAATTATAATCTTTATATAATTCTTTTATTAAAGATGTATTGTAATTTGAAAGCATTACATAACATCCTCTTTTATCTAATTCTTTAAATAATTCAGCAAGTCTTTTTTGTTCATCCTTACCAAATCCATTTTCAGTATAACTATTAAATGTAGAAGTATCTGAATCATAAGGAGGATCTAAATAAATGAAATCTCCTTTTTTTGCATTTTTAACAGATTCAGCAAAATCTGTTGATAATAGTTTTATATCATTAAAGTTTAGTAAACAATGAATAATACCTAAATTAGGCCCATCATAAGTATTAACTTTTGATTTTTTACCAGATGGTACGTTAAATTCATTTTTACTATTAACTCTATATAACCCATTAAAACATGCTTTATTTAAATAGATTGTTCTTGCTGCTCTCTTGTAATCAGCTAGTTTACTGAATTTCTTTTTATTTCTATCTAAATCTCTAATTTCATAGTAATAATCTTCTGAATGATTTGTTTCATGTTTATTTAATTCTGCACACATATTAGAAAATTTATTTTCATCTTTAATACATTCATATACATTCATTAATTCAGTATTGTAATCATTGATTACAGCTTTCTTAGGTTGTAACTCATATAATAGAGCTCCACCACCGACAAATGGTTCGTAATATGTTTTATAATCTTCTGGAACTAAGTCAACAAGTTTATCAATAATTGATCTCTTGCCACCAGCCCATTTTACAAATGGTTTTGCTTTTAGCATGCTATGCACCTCACTATAAAATATTATATCATAATAAAACCCTACTCTTTTATATAAATGTTTTATTTTTAAACAAAAAATCCCTACATTTTTCTTGTTTGCAGGGATTTATTCTTTATTTTTTTTCTTTTTAATTGCTACAATTGTAATAGCAAAAAATCCTATTACTATAGCACCAAATGTTATATATCCTTTATTTTCATGAATAAATCTAAGTATAGAAAAATCTAACTTTTCTTCAAGTACTATATCAATAGTATCCATTACTTTATCATCTAGGATTACACTTATAGTACCAAGTTTAGTACCCTTTTCCATATTAGTTAATATTAGATTAGTACCTTCATACTTAAGTTTAACTTTTTCTTTACTAAATGTATTTTCTAAATATGCTTTAACATCTTCTTTAGCTTTAAATTCTACATATAAAACTTTAGCATATTTAGTAGGTATTTTAATAAGTAAATCACCTTTATCTACTAAGTTATGATATTTATAGTTAGTAAAATAATAATTATAAATATCATGAGCATCTTTTAAATGATTATACTTAGTATCTGTAGATGCATTAGTAGTTATAAGTAAATAACTAATATCATTTTCTTCATCATATGCGGTAGATGCAAGGCATCTTCCAGCATTAATAGTATAACCGGTTTTACCTCCAGTAACACCTTTTAAATCAACTTTATAATAATCAGCAGTTTCTCTCATAGATGAAGATACTTTATGCTTACCATTTGATGATGTATAACTTGTAGCTTCAAATATTTCTTTAAACTTTTCATTTTTTAAAGCATATTTTAAAAGTATTGCCATATCAGTAAGTGTTGATTTTTGTCCTGATTCATCAAGCCCAGTTACATTAGTAAAATGAGTATTTGTCATACCAAGTTCAGTAGCTTTCTTATTCATTAGATCAACAAAGATATTTAATGAATTAGTTGTATTGAAAGCAAGTATCTGCGCTGCATCTGCAGCACTTGGTAAAAAAGTTATATATAGTAAATCATTAATAGTTAATTTTTCATAAATAGAAATACCTGCAGTAGCAGCACCAGTACCTACTAAATTACTTATCATCATATTAGAAATACTAGCCTGCTTATTATAATCTTCATTTTCTTCAAGAGCTACTAATACTGTCATAATTTTAGTTAAGCTTGCTATTGAAGTATTAGCATCTTTATTCTTTTCAAAGATAAGTGTATCTTCATTCATATTATATAAAACAGCATTTTTACTATTAATATCTAGTGCATAGCAGTTACTAATAGATACTAAAAATAAACATACTACTAATAATACCTTTTTCATATTATCACCTATTTAATTATAACAAAAAAAGAGTAATTATTAAATAAATAATTACTCCTTATATGTAAAGATTAACCATAATATCTTTTAATATCAATCCAAGGTTTTTTAATAATTAAATGGGAATCAATATCTTTATAGTTACCAGGTAATTTATATTCTTTGCTAAATACTTTACTTACTTCTTCTGCAACTTTATATTTCTCATTTATATAGTTTTCAAATTCAATATAAGAATTATTAATTTTATTTTCTAAACCTTCAATTATTCTTTCATTTTTTCTTTTCTTTAGATTTAAGAAACCATTACTAGCACACTGTGCTATTTCAAGTTCTCTATTTAATCTTTCAATATAATCCAAACTATGTCTATATGGAATATCACTATCATTTTCAAAAGCCTTACAAATAGTAATTACTGGTTTTTTAACAGTTTCTTCATCGAATGATTGTTTACCAAGTCTTGCTGAATAAATAGAAAATCTTCTTGGTTCTATTAAAGTATCATCATCATAAGTACATCTAAACGAAAAAATATCTCCATTTATAGTAAAGATTAATCTATCAGAATCAATATTTGATTTATCAAATAATTTTTCAGCTCTCCATATAATATTATGTTTTGCTACTTCATATAAATTAGTATCTTTAAATAAATCATCTAAATCTTCTCTATCAAATACTGATACATCTAAATCTATTAAGCTTTTTAAGAAATCATCTTGATCTTTTGTAATACTATTTCTAAATTCTTTTAATGCTTCTATAGCTTTATTTTTTGTATTATTTCTAATTTCTTCTATGGAAGACTTATCATTTAAAATTTGTATTTCCATAAAATCACTTCCTTATTTTAAGTATTCTCCTTTTATTCTTTTTTTAATATCTAAACCATATAGTAATATATAGTCTTCTTTATTATATTTTTTCTTATTTTGTAAATCATCTTTTACTTTATCTAAATATTTTATAATAGAAGCTTGCTTCTTATTTAAATAGATAAAATTACTTCTTACTAAATATATACATGTATATAAATATAATGGATATAAAAAGGAAAAAATACCTAGAATGACATGTAATATTAAGTAATCGTTATTAGCACTCTTAATCCATAAATTATATGAAATAATAGAAAGTGCCAAAGACGCTACTATTATAATAAGATATCTTTTAAAGTCAATCCTTTTTATATATATATTTAAAATATTTGTAACAAGTACTGTTATTACAATAAGTAATAAAGATAAAAGAATACTTGCTATAATAGGAATATCAATTTTAAGTACTGAGAATACTTGAATACCATAAATAATTGTAGTAAGTGAGGCTGGTATAAAAGAAGCATATTTATAAACTCGTCCGTATTTATGAGTAACTTCTTTTTTTAGTTCTAAATAAAACTTATTTAAAACTTTACCATAAGCGTAACTAGTTGAAAAATAATTATCTAGTTCTTCTAGTGACTTACCCTCATCTATTAACTCTTTAAGTGAGTTATAACATAACTTTTCATAATCACATAGTTTATCTATATTAGTATTATTTACTTTTATATAAGATAAACTATCTTCTTTTTTTATAGTAAAGTATTTTTTATTTATTAAATCCATACATGTTACTTTAAAAAGTTTATATGGAGATACTTTACCATAGGTATAAAGCATTACTGCAGCTTTTTCTTCTATATCTTCATATTTACTTTTTTTCATAATAGTTAAGTAAAAATTAAGTATTATTATAAATAAAATATAAATAAATATTAATATTATTGCATAAATATTATTAATCATTTTAATTCTCCTTAGTAATTTTTATAAAATTATTATATCATATAAAAAAGAAAGAATAACTTTCTTTTTTAGCTTACTAAGAAATTCATAACTAAATCTATTAGAATATTTTTTTCTTGTGGATTAGACTGGGCAATTAATAAAGTTAATGCAACTAAAGTATTATTATCTATTATTTGTTTTCCATCTTTATACAAAATATTATAAAAATCTAAAAAGTAGATAAATAAAGTTGCCGCTATTCTTTTGTTTCCATCAATAAAGGTATGATTCTTTGTTATTAAGTATAAAAAATTAGCTGCTTTTTCTTCTACTAGTGGATATAAATCTTTACCATCAAAAGATTGATAAAGGTTTCCTATTATAGCTTCTAGGCCTCTATTTCTTTCAAGAGCAAACAGATTACTATCGCTATTAAATCTTAATTTGTTTATTATTTCTATACACGATTCATAGGTTATTTTATCATTTGATGTTGTACCTTTAGGCCTTACTACAGCTTTATGATCATAATTATCAAGTAGATTTAATGCATTTGAATAATTATTTATTACTTTTATTATTCCTTGCGCCTCATCACCATCTAATTTATGATCTATTCTTCCTGCTATATCAATTAATTTAACAGTCTTTTCTAAATACTCTAGTCTTTTTTGGTTAACAGCGTATCCTTTTAACATATAATCTTTTAAAACTTTATTAGCCCATCTTCTAAAGTCTATACCTTTTTGACTTTTTACTCTATAGCCAACACTTATTATTACATCTAAATTGTAATAATCTAGCTCTCTAGTCTGAGTTTTATCAGACATATATCCATGTTTAGTGGTATGTGCAAATTTTGCACATACATCCTTTTTATTCAATTCTTTATCTTTAAAAATGTTATTAATGTGCTTAGTAATAACGGTTCTGTCTCTATCAAATAACTTAGACATTTGATCTAGTGATAACCACACAGTTTCATCTTTCATATTTACTTCTAATTTTACATCTTGATTATTAAATATTATTATTTCATTCATTTATTTATCTCCTTTCCTTCTAAAAATAAATTGATTTAATAACATACATCATTATTTAAAAAACTTATTACCTCCTTTCTTTAAACAAAAAAGGAGCATACCTCCTCCTCTTTCGAAAAGAAAGTATACTCCCGCATCATGTATGTTCCACTTTGCCTTTAGAACACACGCTATCGTCTAAATTGTCATAACAAATGTCAGGCAAACTATTTGTTACATCTATATTATAGCAAACATTTGTTTGTATAACAATACTTATATAATTAAAAAACTAGATAATCTAGTTTTTTTGTATTATTTAAAATGGCATTTTGAAGTTGCCGCTTTTAAATTGTTTCATCATAACTTTCATTTGTTCAAATTGTTTTAAAAGTCTATTAACTTCTTCAACACTTCTTGCTGATCCCTTAGCAATTCTTTGTTTTCTAGTTGCTTTAAGTACTTCTGGATGTCTTCTTTCATATGGAGTCATAGAAAGAATAATTGCTTCAATATGAGCCATATCTTTAGGATCTACTTTAACATTATTAAGTCCCATTTTCTTTGCGCCTGGAATTAATTTAATTAAGTTTTCAAGAGGTCCTAACTTTTTAATTTGTTTTAACTGTACAAGGAAATCTTCTAAATCAAATTTACCAGCTTGCATCTTTTTTGCTGCTTCCATAGTTTCTTTTTCATCAATTACAGATTCAGCTTTTTCAATCATACTCATGATATCTCCCATACCAAGAATACGAGTTGCCATTCTTTCTGGATAGAATTCTTCAAGTCCATCCATCTTTTCAGATACACCTACAAATTTAATAGGAATATTTGTCAAATGTCTAATAGATAAAGCTGCACCACCACGAGTATCACCATCTAACTTAGTAAGGATTGCTCCTGTAAGTGGTAACTTATCATTAAATCCTGTAATAACATTAATAGCATCTTGACCTACCATAGAGTCTACTACTAAAAGGATTTCATTAGGTTTAACTTCATTATTAATATTTTGAAGTTCTTCCATTAAACTTTCATCAATATGAAGTCTACCAGCAGTATCTATTATTACATAATTAAATTTATTTTCTTTAGCATAATTTAAAGCATTTTTAGCTATCTCTACCGGATTACCTTTACCTTCTTCATATACTTCTATATTAAGTTGTCTACCAAGTTCTTTTAACTGATCAATTGCCGCTGGACGATATACGTCACATGCTACCATTAATACTTTTTTATTATATTTTTTGCGAAGTAAATTAGCAAGCTTTCCAGCTGCAGTAGTTTTACCACTACCTTGTAAACCTGCAAGCATAAGTATGCTTGGATTACCACTAGTATATAGTTCTGCTTTTTCTCCTCCAAGAAGATCAACTAGTTCATCCTTTAATATTTTTACAAATACTTCACCTGGTTTTAAACTCTTAGCTACTTCTTCACCAAGTGCTTTTTCTTTTACTTTATTAATAAACTCTTTTACTACGACGTAGTTAACATCTGCTTCTAAAAGTGCAAGTCTAATTTCTCTTACTACATCACTAATATTTTCTTCAGTGATTTTTCCATATCCTTTTATTTTATCAACAGCAGATTGTAATCTTTCACCTAAATTTTCAAACATTTCAATCACCATCATTATTATATCATATACTAAAAAAAAGCACTATTAAGTGCTTTAAGATTGTTTAAATTCTGGTGAAATATTTGAGTATTTAGCCTGATACATAACAAAAGGAACGTTTGCACCTGGGAAAAATACTAAATATACCTTTTCATCAGCTTTTAAATTATTATAATTATCTTTTTCAACATTAAATGCTCTTTTATAAGATTTAAATCTAAGTTTTAAAATCTTACGATTTCTTTCACTACGAGTAACTCTTTCATCTATCGATTTAATAATATCGGTTTTTATAATAATATTACCATCTCTAATAGCATTTAACTTTCTACTAAACTTAAGTGCATCTCTAGAACTAAAGACAATTAATAAAAGAGATAATATTGGAATTATAAAATGAAGATCACTATTTTCTCCATAAAAAAGTGTTACAAATATATTAGTAAGAATAAAAACTACTAGAACGCAGAAATTAACTTTCATTAAGAAGTAGGAATTACTAATACAATCTTTTAAGGCTTCTTTATTAATTTCTTTCTTTTCTCCAAATGTTTTTTCTACCTTTTTAAAATCTAAATATCTAGGTAACTCTTCTATATCAATTACTTTTAGATTTTCAGATAAACGATATTCATTCTTATTAAAAATCATAGATTGATAATTATTTAAAACAATATAATATTTATCATCTACTTTAGCCTTACGATAGTTTACTACATCAGTAACTATTTTATCTCTATATAAATCATAAATATCTTTAAATACTAAATAATACATTATTTGGTCATTACCTTTAATAGAAGTTTCTACAGAAGTTTCAAATTCTTTTAGAGTATCTTCTACAATAACATATTCTCCATGTTTAAAACTATTTGTTTCATTAATCTTTTTAAATATTGATACAATTGGCATTGCTATTAAGAATAGTCCAATTGGAATAGAAAGTGCATGATTATATTTAATACTTATATATACAAGCATACATCCATTAGTTACAAGGACAATAAAAAACACAATTAAAAAGATACTAAGAGTAAAATTCATAGTAGCATTATGTTTAATAAAATTCTTGGTAATTAACTTCTTTCTAACTTTCATATAAGTCCTCCAATTATCATCTAAAATTATTGTATCACAAGATATAAAAAAATAAAACTATGAAAAGAAAATTAAAAATTTTAAGTATAAAAAAAGGATTTAATAAATCCTTGCCGTATCATATTAATGTAGGGATATCTAAATGTTAGGTATTATCTTCGAAAGGAGGTGATACTATGACTAAAAAAGATTTTTTAATTTATTCTTTAGTAATAATCATTTTCCTATTATTAACTATATTACTTATAGAAATAATATAAGAAAAAACCTAACTAGTTAGTTAGGGCGTTACAAGGTAACACCTAACTTACGAATATTAGATGTTCCTATACTTATATTATCATATTTGATACATAAGTCAATGCCATAAAAAAAGGAAACTAACTATTTAGTTTCCCTTTTACTGCGCCTTTAACTCCTTTAGCACCTTTTAATCCTCCAAAGTTTGAAAGGATATTTGTATCAAATGAAGTAGTTTTTTTACTCTTAATTTTATAATCTTTTATAGCTAAAGTAATAACTTCATCTAAAAGTTCTGGATATGGTTTTCCACTTGGATCCCATAAGTAGAATGAAAGTGATCCAGGAATAGTATTTGGTTCATTGATATAGAATTTATTTGCTTTCTTATCAATTAAAAAATCGATACGGCATATTCCACTTAAACCAAGTACTTTAAATATTTTCTTAGATGTTTCTTGAATATCTTTTGTTAAATCTTTAGATAATCTAGCTGGAATAACTCTATCTGTTGAAGCCATTCCTTTAGATCCACCTGTTTTAGTTTTACTTCCACCTAAGTATTTATCTTTATATGTTAAGAATTCATCTGTACTCATTACTTCTTCAAGTACTGAAGCTTCTTGATAATCATAGTTACCTACTACTGAGCAGTTAACTTCTACTAAATTATCTACTAGTTTTTCTACTACTATTTTAGAATCATAGCTGATTGCATCTTCAATAGCTTCCTCTATTTTCTTTTCATCTTTTACTACTGTAATACCAACACTACTACCAAGTGTTGCTGGTTTAACAATTACTGGATATCCTATCTTTTTAATATTCTTTAGAATATCTTTAGGATCATTTAAATATTCAGTATCATAGAACCAAGTATAATCAACAATTGGTAATTTTTCTGAGGCAAATACTTGTTTCATTACTACTTTATCTTGCCCTAGTGCTGCGCCAAGTACATGTGGTCCTACAAAAGGAATACCTACTGTTTCTAAATATCCAGCAAGTGAACCATCTTCAACACCTGCACCATGTACTATAGGGAATACTACATCTAGTTCTTCTACTACACTTTTAAATAATCCTAGTTTTTGAAGTACAAAGCTATTATCTTTCTTATATAACACTACTTTAGTAGCATATCTTTTTAAATCTTCAAAATCCTTATAAATATCAATATCCATAAGCATTTTACCAGTATACCAAGTTCTATCTTTTCCTATATAGATTGGTACTATATCATATTTATTTTGATCAATTGATTGCATAGCTTGAACTGCCGAAATAATACTAATTTCATGTTCAACACTAGTTCCACCAAAAATAACACCTAATTTTATTTTCATAAATACATCTCCTTATTTTTCATTAAATATATCTGGTAAATCATTTTCAAGTAATACATAAGTTTCACCATCTTCTAAATCTTTCATTAATTTAAAAGCTAGTTTAACATCATTTATTACATAGATATATTTTTCATCAAATTTCTTTTCTACTAGTCCATCATAAATAGGTTTTGTTTGCTCTTTACCTACTAAGATAACTTCATCACATACATCAGCTATTTGTTTTCCAAATGTATTATTATATTCATATTGTTTATCACCTAGTTCAATCATACCAGGAGTAACAATAATCTTTTTACCAGGCATAAGTCCTAGTACATCTACAGCCATTTTAGAACCAACTGGATTAGAATTATAAGCATCATCTATGATATTAATAGAACCAAACTTTTTAAGTTCAAGTCTATGTTCTACAGCTTTAACTCTTTTTACACCCATTTGTAACTGACTTACTGATATTCCTAAATACTTACCAAGAGCAAGTCCTGCAAGTATATTATAAATATTATTTTTACCAAGAAGTTTTGTTTCAAAGTTATATTTAGTTTTATCTCCTTTAAATACAACATCGAAAGTCATTCCTTGATAAGTCATTTTTATATTAGATGCTTTTACATCAACATCTTCACTATCTATTCCTACCCAAAGTATTTTACAGTTATTTTTAAGTTTATAACTTACTTGTAACTCATCATCAGCATTTAGTACTCCTACACCATCACTAGGTAAACTTTCAATAAGTTCAAATTTACCTTTTTGAATATTTTCTTGAGAACCAAAGCTTTCTAAATGAGCAGTTCCTATTTTTGTAATAATACCATATTTAGGATGAACGAAATCGCATAACTCTTTTATTTCACCTTGTTTAAACGCTCCCATTTCTGCTATAAATAATTTAGTAAATTTATCTAAATAATTATTTATAGTAATCATAAGCCCATTTGGAGTATTAAAGTTCTTTGGAGTCGGAAGAACATCATATTTAATACTTAATATATCATTTAAAATATTTTTACTACTAGTTTTACCATATGATCCAGTAATACCTATAACATCTAAAGTATTTAAAGATGCTAGTTTATTTTTAGCTTTATTAAAGTAATAATAATATACTAATTTTTCTACTGGTTTATTTATTAGATTAACAATAAATATTACTATGTAATCTAAGTAAATAAATAATCCTAGTATTAAATATAATTTATAAAAGTTTTCTTCACTTATTAAAATAGTAAGTACTGTAATAAGTGCTATAAATAATAGTATTTCTGTAAAGATAAGTCTTTTTACTCTACTAGTATAAGCAAGTGGTTTTTTAACCTGCTCTTTTTTTCTTTTCTTAACAAAGATAAGTGCACATACTCCGTAGAATATAATAAATAAGAAAATAATAAATTTCTCTGGTAAGTATTTACCTATAAAGAATATAACAAATAGTATATCTATATTTATAAATACTTTACCTAAATTATCTTTAATCCATTTTAAATATCTAAATCCATCGTTATACCAGTTTTGTTGTAAGATATGAAGTGCTTTATCACTTTTAACAAGATAGTAAATAAAAGCACACATTACTGATATAACAAAAAGTAATTTATGTTCCATTATTTACCTCCTACTAAACTTCTTATAATATTAACTGTTTGCCCTGCTCTTTCATAATAAGCATAGTGAGAACATCCTTCATAAGGAACTAAAGCAGAGCCAGGGATTAAACCTTCTAAATCAATACCATGTTCAAATGGTACTACATCATCATGTGTTCCCCAAATAATAATAGTTTCTGCTTTTATTTTCTTTGCCTCTTCTTCTAAATTAGCAGTAACAGAATTAACTAGTATTTTTCTCATAGTTTCAGATGCGCTTCTATATTCAGCACTACCAATATGTTTTTTAGCCCATCCTTCTAATTTATTAATACCAGGAATTTTTTTAGCAAATTTTAGTAGATATGTTTTTAAGTTAATCTTTTTAATCGGTTTAAAAGGACTATCAAGAAGTACTAATTTATCTACATCATATAAACTAGCATATAGTATTGAAAGTTCTCCTCCAAAAGAGTGACCAACAAGTGTTGGATTTTTAACTTTTAAACTATCTAATAATGCTTTAATAGCATTTACAAAGTCTAGGTGATTCCATGGATATGTAGGTTCACTGCTACTTCCATGTCCAGGTAAATCAATAACAATAGTATGGTACTCTCTAGATAAAGGATCACTTAATATTTTCATCATTTCAATATTTTGTCCCCATCCATGTAAGAACACTATTGTCTTACCTTTTTTATTACCATAGTCAATGTAATTTATTTCAACATCATTAACTTTATACATCTTAATCACCTTAATTAATTATACAATATTTTTATATATAAAACAATAAAAGCACCATATTATTGGTGCTAACTTTTATTTTTTGAGTGCTATTAACGCTACATTTCTGCAAGGAGTATGATCTCCTCTATATGAATTAAAAACACTATTATTATGCATAGTACATATATTAGATAAGTTGATATTATTTTCAGTTAATCCTAACTTAATCATTTCTCTTTTATTAATAGTAACTGTATCAATAAAGTATTTTTGTTTACCATCTTTAATATCTCCTAGAGATATTAAATCATCTATATTATCAAATACTTTTTTGAAGTTATCTACTAAATCTTCATCTACTTCAAAACAACATTTTAGTATACTAGGGCATATAAATGCTTTTATATTTTTAGGATTACATCCATATTCAGTAATCATTATATTAATAGCATTATCTATTATTTTATTTAAAGTACCTTTCCATCCAGAATGGATATTACCTATTACTTTACTTACAGGATCATATAAAAGAATACTTTGACAATCCGCCGATTTAGTAAGTAGTGCTACTCCTCTTACATTAGTAATAAATCCATCAACATCATTAAGAAGTGTTTCACTTTCTTTATCAACACACTCTATATTAGTACTATGAGTTTGATTAGATATATATAATTTATCAAACTTATAACCAGCCATTTCTTCTAGCTTTTTAAATTCACCTTCTAAATTAGACATATCTAAATTAAAAGGTTTCTTAGTATATAAATGAATTACATCATCATATTTACTAAGTTCCTCAAAGTATACGTATTTATCAGTATCTTTCATAATTACTCCTATAAAAATGCTTTAGCATTATCAGAGTTATCAAATCTTGTCTCTTCTTCTTCAAGTTGTGCTAAAACTTTAGGATAATCTTTTTCTCCAACAAGTTCTCTTAAACCCTTACGATACTTTTGCTTATTAAGTTCTTTTTCAAGTCGCCCAAATATTGGTTTTAAAGATTGATCTAAATCAGCAGACTTTTTATATCTAGCATAGAAATCTGTTGACATGATTTTTTCCGCTGCGGCAACATAATCAGAAGGATCTTCAACAACTACACATTTGTCGTTCATATCCTTTTCATAATAATAGATTGTTTTCATATCATTAATTGATATTAGTAGACATGAATCATCAGTTAAATCAATTTCTTCAACATCTCTTGGCACTTCTTTTCCTAAAACATAAGTACCCTTTTTAATACGTTCTGGATAAAGTTCATTATAATGATTATCTTCTTTTACACTAACTCCTAATTCATCCTTTTGTGGTTTTTTTACAGGAAGTCCAAGTTCATCAAGTTCAACTTTACTTCTTACTGGGAATCCAAAACCTTCATTTTCTTTTACATCATAATTAGTCTTTTCGACAGATAAGCGAATATCATCTAAATTAGGTTTTATTTTTGATACTTGATTAACAATATCACTAACATCATAGAATTCTCTTGTATCTTTGTTTTGTGTATTCATAGATGGTGAATTATCTGTCATCTTTCTTATGTCATCAGTACTATAAAATCTATCTGAATTACTTTCTTCTTTTTTCTTTACATTAAAATTAACCATTTTTTTGGCGCTATCAACAAATTTATCAAAAGAGTATTCAATTGTACTTGAGCAAATATTTCTATATGCTTTTTCAACGCTTTGTTTAACCTCAATATATAATTCATCTTCATTTATTTTACTACCGTCCATACTTGCTGCACCAATTATCTTTTTAACAATACTATTTTGTAATTCAACTAGCAAAGCGTCTTCAACAGCATTTTCTGAATCCTTTTTAAGTTTTTTATAATCACATTCATTTACAGCATTTTGAAGTTCAGTAATAACAGCATGTAATTCACAAGTTCTTTTAAGCATATATGCAAATCCATATATTTGCTTATCTAAGCCCTTATTTACATCATTAACAGCATCATTTAATAATTGTTCTTCTACTCTTTCTATAACCCTAGGAGAAACATGTATTGTATAATCCTCTGCTTTCTTTTCTAAATCATAAAAGATACTTCTTATATGTGTTCTGTTTTCTACTTTAGAATCCGCTATAAATTCTTCTATTAATTTATAAAATTCCTCTTTATCCATATTATCACCTACTTAATTATAACATAATATTATTTATTTTTTATAACGTAGTTATAGCTATCTTTGCACATTTCTTCTAGTCCTTTAGTAGCTTTCCATCCAAGTTCTTTAAAAGCAAGACTAGAATCTGCATAGCAAGCATCTATATCTCCAGGTCTTCTATCAGTAATCTTATAGTTTACTTTTACATTATTTACTTTAGAGAAAGTATTAACAATATCAAGTACACTATATCCGTTTCCTGTTCCAAGGTTATAGTAATGTAATCCTCCAATATGTTCTAAGGCTTTTATATGACCTTTAGCTAAATCTACTACATGGATATAATCCCTTACTCCTGTACCATCATGTGTATCATAATCATTTCCAAATACACTTAAACATTCTAACTCTCCAGTTGCAACTTTAACTATATAAGGCATTAAGTTATTTGGAATATCATTAGGGTTTTCTCCTAGTAATCCACTTTCATGTGCCCCAATAGGGTTAAAGTATCTTAGTATTGTTATATTTAATTTATCCGCATTATAAACGTCTTTTAATATTCCTTCTATCATTAATTTAGTTGTCCCATAAGGATTAGTTGTTGATAAAGGAAAATCTTCTTTTATAGGTAATTTATCTGGTTTACCATATACCGTTGCACTACTAGAGAATATAAAGTTTTTACATCCATATTCTTTCATTTTTTCTAGTAAGTATAATGTACTATCTAAGTTATTTTCATAGTATTTTAAAGGTTCTCTTACTGATTCTCCAACTGCTTTAAAACCAGCAAAATGAATTACCGCATAAATCTTATTTTCTTTAAATATTTTATCAAGTAATGATTTATCTTGAACATTACCTTCATAGAAAGTTACATCCTTACCAGTAATTCTCTTAATATTATCTATTACTTCTTTCTTACTATTAGATAAATTATCTATTATTACTACTTCATAATTATTATTAAGTAGTTCTACTACTGTATGAGATCCTATATATCCGCATCCTCCAGTAACAAGTATTTTCATATGATCATCTCCTACTTTGATTATAACAAAAATAGAGACTAATGTCTCTATTTACTTGTTGAACCAAATCCGCCAGTTCTTTCACCTTCAGCATTATCATCATCAGTGATTAAGAACTTAGCAAATACTCCTTGTCCTATTACTTCTCCTTTTTTAATAGTAATATCTTCATCTTTTACATTATAATAAGCAAACATAATATTACCATCATTATCAGGATTTCCATAATAGTCAGCATCAATAACCCCTACAGAGTTAGCTAAAACTAAACCTTTTTTCTTAGGATTTGAGCTTCTATTATATAAGTATAAAACTTCATCATCTTGCATATAAGCTTTGATACCTGTTGGAATAAGTGTAGGAACTTTTTCACCTGCTTTAACTGTTACATCTTCAGCAGCTTCAAAGTCATATCCAGCACTTTTCTTAGTTTTTCTAACAGGAAGATTTATTTCTTTATCTTCAAAACCTTTTGCAACTTCAAAACCTCTTGTCATAATTTCTCCTAATCTTCATATAAAACTATTTCGTTTTTCTCTCTTGTTTTTTTAATATCAATAACTCTTTGATTGCTTGAACCTTTCCATTTTAAATTAGGATTTCTAAGTTCATCTACAAATTGTCCATCTACTAATACATCTATATAATTAAATACTTCTTTATCTTTAATTTGTTCATATGTAAATCCAGTCCAAGACCAAAGAGTCTTATTTGGAAATTTTTCTTTAAACATACGTGCTAGCTTAGTAGTTCCTTCAATATTTTTTGGATGCATAGGCTCTCCACCCAATATAGAAAGTCCAGCAATATGTGACATTTCACATAATTTTAATACTTCATCAATTGTCTCATCATCAAATGGATTTCCATCATTAAAGTCCCATGTTTCTGGGTTAAAGCAATTTTTACAGTGGAAAGGACATCCTTGCATAAAAATTGCAACTCTAACCCCAGGACCATTTGAGATATCCATCTTACGTATTCTATTAAAGCGCATCTTATGCCTCTTTATTATCTAAGTGAACTACTCTCTCTTTAATTTCTTGTGTTCTTCCTTTATTCCAGAAGTTTGTTCCGATATATCCACAAGTTCTTCTAGCAACATTTAACTTGTCATGATCTCTATTACCACAGTTTGGACAGTACCATTCAAGTTTATCATCAATTAAGATTTCTCCTGTATAACCACATTCATGACAGTAATCAAATTTACTATTCATTTCAGCATACATAATATTATCATAAATGAATTTAATTACTTCAAGTACAGCTGGAATATTGTTAGCTAAGTTAGCAGTTTCAATATAACTGATAGCTCCACCTGGACTTAATTTTTGGAATTCAGATTCAAGCGATAATTTAGTAAATGCATCAATTTCTTCAAATACAGGAACATGATATGAGTTAGTAATATAATCTCTATCGGTAATTCCTTTAATTACACCAAATCTGTCTCTTAAACATTTAGCAAATTTATAAGTAGTTGATTCAATTGGAGTACCATATACTGAATAATCAATATCTTCGTCTTCTTTCCATTCTTTACATTTATCATTTAATTTTTGCATAACTTCAAGAGCAAATTCTTTACCTTTACCATTATCAGTATGTGAGTGTCCAGTCATATATTTAACACATTCATATAGACCTGCATATCCAAGTGAAATAGTTGAATATCCATGATGTAATAATTCATGAATAGATTCACCTTTTTCAAGTCTAGCAAGTGCTCCGTGTTGCCATAAGATTGGTGCAACATCACTTGTTACTTTAGATAATCTCTTATGTCTAATTTTTAATGCTCTATGACATAACTCTAATCTTTCTTCAAGTATAGACCAGAAAGTATCCATATCTTTATCAGAAGAAAGCGCTACATCTGGAAGGTTAATTGTAACAACACCTTGGTTAAATCTACCATAATATTTACCTTTACCTTCAACATAATTCTTAGCTTTAGAAATATTTCCTAAACTAATACTTCTATCTGGTGTTAAGAATGATCTACATCCCATACATGGATAACAATCTCCCTCACCATTTTCATTTTTCTTAAGTTCAAGCATTACTTTTTCAGATATATAATCTGGTACCATACGTTTAGCAGTACATTCTGCTGCAAGTTTAGTTAAATAGTAATACTTACTATCTTCTTTAATATTATCTTCTTCAAGAACATATAATAGTTTTGGGAATGCTGGTGTAACATAAACACCATTTTCATTCTTCATACCTTGAATACGTTGTTTTAAGAACTCTTCAATTAACATAGCAAGTTCTTCTTTATATTCATCAGTTTCTCCTAAATACATACAAACACTTAAGAATGGAGCTTGTCCGTTAGTAGTTGTCATTGAATTAATTTGATATTGGAAAGTTTGAACACCATCAGTGATTTCTTTCTTCATATCTTCATCAGCAAACTTTTTAACTTGTGCTTTTGTTAATTTTCTAGCTTCATATTTTTTAATATAAGCTTCTTTTGATTTTCTAATAAATGGTGCTAAATGAGTAAGTGTAATTGTAGCTCCACCATATTGACTTGATGATACGGCAGTAATTAACTGTGTAGCAATAGTCATAGCTGTAAGGAATCTATGTGGAGTTTCAATCATAACTCCATTAACATTTGTACCATTTTGAAGCATATCTTCAAGATTAATTAAATCGCAGTTATGAAGGGCATTTTGAGCAAAGTAATCAGCATCATGGAAATGAATAATTCCATCATCATGAGCTTGTACAATATCTTCAGGAAGTAAGAATCTTCTTGTAATATCAGTACTTGTAATACCTGCTAAATAGTCTCTTTGAGTAGTAACAACTTTAGCATTCTTATTAGAGTTTTCAGTATTCCAGTATTCTGATTCTCCATCAATTAACTCTTTAATTGATTGGTCAGTAGTATTACTTCTTCTAACAAGTTCTCTTGTATAACGATAAGTAATATAACGTTTAGCAAGTTCATACTTACCAATACTCATAAGTTTCATTTCGATAATATCTTGAATATCTTCAACTAAAATTCTTTTTTTGCCTAATTTTTCAATATATTTAATAATATTCTTAATTTGAACAGGAGAAGCTTGTAATTCTTCTTCTACTTCAGCATTTGCTTTCATTATGGCATTTTCTATTTTTTCAGGACAGTAGTCAACCATATGTCCGTCTCTTTTAATAACTTTCATGTCGTATCCTCTTTTCTACTTTTTCTATTACATCTACATTTTACAACTTTTACTTTAAATATAGTTGTTGCATTTGCAACACTTTACAAAAAATGATATATTTATTTTAGAAGGTGTAAATATGACTAAATTATTTGATAATATATCTCCTAAAAACAAGGAAATATTACTAAAAAAACTAGAAGCAAGTACTCTATCTTATAGTAAAGGTGTTAAAGTTTTATCTAATATGTCTAATCGTTCTAAAGAAAACTTTATCGCTGTTATTGAATCCGGTTCAGCACATAATATAAAGACTGATTATAATGGTATGAGTACTATCCTAGAAGAATATAATGAAGGAGATATTTTTGGCTCTATTATTTCTTCTATTAACTCAGAAGAAAATAATGTTATTACCAAAGAACCATCAAGAATAACTTATATTGATTATAATAAAATTACTAATAGTGAAATTAGTAATGAAAAATACTATATTATCTTTTATAAGAACCTACTTGAAATTATCTCCGAAATAGTTGCCGCTAAAAATGAAAGAATTAATATTCTTACTAAGAGAAGTACTCGTGATAAACTACTAGAATTTTTTAATACTTTATCAGTTCAAAAAAGTAGTAGAGTTTTTACAATACCATATTCTTTTACAGACCTTGCCAGTTACTTATGTGTAGATAGAAGTGCTATGACTAGAGAAATTAAAAACCTTAAAGAAGAAGGTTTCATTAAAGTAACTGGGAAGCGTATTACTTTAAATTATTAACTTGCTATCTCATTTAATTTCCAAATAATGTCATCTTTACTTATATTTTTGTTATAACAATCATTTATAACTTCATCAATAGCTATTAAAGATTCAAAATGCTTTAATAGTTTTTTATTGCCTAACTCTTCAAGATGTTTTCTAAGTCTTTTACAGATTTTACTATCTGTATTTAAAATTAAATCAATTACTTTGATATCATCAATATATTCATCTTGATCAAATCTAGTAACGCTATTTAAAGCTTTAAGAACCTCGTTCTTATCATAAAATTTTTCGTCTGTATAATCTAAGTGGATATTTTCTTTTAAAAAAATTTCATTTATTTCCTCTCTCATATCTTATCACCTGTACATATTGTATCGTACATTTGTTCGGTAATCAAGTACTATTTTAAAATTTTTTAAAAAATAAAAAGTGTTTACATTTTTTGTAAACACTACTTATTATTTCTATTTAAGAATAGCTTTTTATTTCCATGGAATTTAGTACATTCTAGTATCTTATCATTCTCATCAAAGTATGTTGACATGTATGTACCATACTCTTCAAAACCTAAATTATGCATAAGACCACATGACCCTTTATTATCGGTTGCAGCACTCGTATAGATATCAGATATTTCTACTTCATTAAACATAAAATCTACTACTTTAGTACTAGCTTCTTTACCATATCCTTTGTTTTGATAATCTGGATCTATATACCATCCAATATCTCTTATTTCTGGAGTAGTTTTATATTCACTATTTGGCTGGCAAGTAATTTGTCCTATTACTGTATCAGTATCCTTTAAGAATATACTCCATGTAAAGATATCTGAGTTTTCTTTATTTTTAATTCTTTCTATTTTTCTACTATAAAATTCTTCTTGGATATTCCAGTTATTAAATCTATCCATAAATAATTTTCTTGCTTTTTTTAAATCTTCTATTTTATCTTTTCTAAGACTATTCTTATCAAAAATAAAATTTGGAGTAGGAAAATACCATTTATTAACATTTTCATCTTTTAATATTTCCCATAATCTATATTGTTCCTTCATAGTAGGAATTAGTAAATCTAACCTTTCAGTATGAAGATCTTTAGACTCTAGTTTCATATAATGCAAGCACCTTCTCTTTCATCTTGTTTATTTCTTCTAAATCACTTTCTATAGACCCCTTTATTTCTTTCATAAGCATCTTAGATTTTCTGTATTCATTTATTCCTTCATTATAACTACTAATTATCTCATTTTTATCTATATTATGTTCATTAGTATATAAAGCATCACAAACATCCATAACATCATTAAAGTTATATCCAATAGTAGTTGTTAAAGTAGTAGGTACTAAAATCATATTCCCTATTCCGTTTATTAAATTAGCCTTATATCCAATTATTTTATAAATAGCACAGTTAGTTACATCATACCCTATTAAACTATCTTTATATGGAACAACTATTATCATGTGATTGCTTAACTGTTTAAAATAGTCTATATATGGTAAGAATATAGAACTTTTTTTATTTTCTACTCTTTCATGGTAATGAATGCAATTACTTTCAAAAAAGTTTTTAAATACTGGAGATACTGCTCCGCTTATGGGAACAGCTTTAATATTTAATTCTTTTAATAAATCATAAAGAAATACCGCTTCATTACGACAGCATCCTTTACCGTATAAAATATTTAACCCCATCTTTGTTTCTAATTCATTTTCTGGATTAATACTATATTCATAAAAACCGCCATAAGAAAACACTCCTGAATAAAGCATTTCACCTAGTAAAGTTAATAAAGTAACTTTATCTAAATTTTTATTTAAATATTTACTTATCTTTTCAAGAACCTTTTTATATAGCAATATTATTTCTTTATTATGTTTGATATCTACACATTCAAACTCATGAAATAATGTTGCTTCTAAATTAATTTTTTGAATAAGAAATTTAGCCCTAGATGAATCAATCTCTTCCATATCAGGATACCTTGGTAAATCTATATATCCTTTTGGTTTATAATTAAGATTTTTCATAGTATATCTCCTAATTTCATAATAACAAAAAATAAAAGTGGTGTAAACCACTTTTATAATGCTTGAAATATAAAACTTATTATAAATAATAAACTAAATATATATATTATAGGTGATATTTTCTTGGCATTGCCAGTAAAGATATTAACTATAACATAACTTATAAAACCAAACTGAATACCAGTAGTAATTGAATAACTAAAAGGCATCATTATAATTATAAAGAATGCTGGTACACTACATGCTACATCTTTCCAGTTAATAGAACCTACATTTTCTATCATAGATACACCTATTACAATAAGTACTGGTGCAACTGCTGCCATAGGAACGCAGCCTATTACCGGAGATAGTAGTAGTGATAAACCAAAGAATAATGCTATAAAGACACTTGTTAAACCAGTTCTTCCTCCTGCTTCTATACCTGCTGAGCTTTCAGCATATGTAGTAACATTACTAGAACCTAGTAGTGATCCTGCAAGTGATCCTACTGCATCAGCAAATAAAGCTTTTTCTAAATTAGGAGGCATATTGCCTTCACTATCGAGTTTAAAGATACCTGCTTTTTTACCAGTACCAATAAATACCCCTATCGTATCAAATAAATCGGATATTGCTAAAGTAAAAATAGTCATTACTGCTATAAGTATTCCAGCTTTAGCAGTAAATAATCCCGCAAAATCTAGTTTTAAGAAAGTACTTGATATACTAGGAAGTACTGTATAATTAGAAAAATCAGGAATTTTTGTTACTCCCATAGGAATACCTATTAATGTAGTAAGAATAATTGTTATAAGATATGCTCCTTTAACTTTTTTAGTAAGAAGAATAATTACTATAACAAGTCCTATTAAAGCAAGTATTGTACTTGCACTATTAAAATTAGCTAGTTGTGGTACTACTCCTATAGCAAATCCATTTTCTAACTTATCTGCGCTAAATGAAATAATACCTGCATTTATTAAACCTATATAAGTTATAAATAAACCTATTCCTACTGTTATAGCTTCTTGTAAAAATACTGGTATTGCTTTTATAATCTTTTTTCTTAAACTTGTAACAGTAATTAGTACATTTATAAAAGCACAAATAAACACCATTGCAAGAGCCTCTTGCCAAGTAAAACCTAGAGAACCACATATTGTATAGCTAAATAAACTTGCTATACCAATACCAGCACTTTGAGCATATGGTACATTAGCAAATATACCTAAAAATAAAGTACCTATTATACTTGTAAGTATAGTTGCACCATATACTGCTTCATATGGCATTCCTGTTAAAGATAGTACTTGTGGATTTACAAAGATAATGTATGACATAGTCATAAATGTAGTAAGTCCTGCTATAAACTCTGTTGATACTTTAGTACCATTTTCTTTTAATTTAAAAAATTTGTTTAACATATAATCACCTAGTTAAAATATAATTGTAAGAATTGTTATAAGTGCAATATTTACTAGTATAGAAATAATTGCAATTATATTAAATATATTAAAATTATCTTTTTCTTCTACCTTTTTTTCTTCCATAATACACCTACTTAGTTTTATATTTTAAAATACTAAATCCTTTCCCTGTAAGAACTATATTATTATCGAATAAATCAATATTTTTATAAATACCACTAAATATATTTTTTACAGAGTATTTTCCTTTAGTATCAAAAACAATTAAAATACTTCTTTTTTTATCATTAGCAAGTACATATAAATATTTACCATCACTTTCAATATCCGTAAATAAATAACTACTTAGTTCCATATCACTAGTAAAGTCTTTCTTTAAAGATACTTTACCTTCTAAAGAAGTAGATATTAGTTGTGGAGGGTCTATTTCATTTATTAAATATAATTTATTATTTAAATATGTCATCTTAGTATATTTATAATTATATGAATCTATATCACTATAAATATATATTTCATTATATTTATCATCAAATGAAGTAATACCAAGTCCATCACTTGTTAAAGCTCCATCATAATGTATGTTATTTTCTAAATTAAGATAAATTTTATTATCAATATTTATAAAGTCATATATCATATTACCACTAAATGGATATGTTTCTATAACTTCTAAATCTTTATCATACTTAGTAATATTATTACTACTAATTAAATAGATATAGTTTTTATATTTAAGTAGTTTTCCATCTAAATCTATTTCTTTACTAATAAGTAGTTTTCCATTTAAATCATATTTATTTAAATAATACTGTTTATCATTTAAAACAGTAAATATATAACTATCACTTTCTTTTATAGCATCAGTAATAATCATATTATAGAAAGTGTTTTTTAATAAAGCACTACCTTCTTTATCATATTCTTCTATAAAACTATCTTTATCATTTTTACTTATAAAAATATAGTTATCTTCTTCGAATACTTTTATATATTCATTATCACTTTTAATATTATTAACAACTTCTGTTTTAACATTTATTCCTTTAAAGATATAGATAAATACTCCTAAAAGAATAATTAGTATTAATAAGGTTATTTTATTTTTCATAACAATCCTACTCTCTAAACTTATTATAACATACAAAAAAGGAAATATTACTATTTCCTTTCATCATATTCATCTAAAAATGAATGTTCTACTCCATCCTTATGCCATCCTAGTATACAGTTCATATTAACATTGGTAAGTGCTGTAAATATATGATGGTCTACATCTGGATTAGTTTTACGTAAGTTTTCTATTAAAGTTTTCATTTCTTTTCTTTTACTTAAAGATTCATCATGACTACTTTTCTCAGTAAAACGACACGCACAGTTTATAAAAGTTAAATTATTATATTTTCTCCAAGAAATAATATCTTTTTCTTTAACAAGAATTAATGGTCTAATTAAATCAATTCCTTCAAAGTTATCTGAGTGTAATTTTGGCATCATTGTTTTAACTTCTGCGCCGTAGAACATAGATAGAAGTGTTGTTTCAATAACATCATCAAAATGATGACCAAGTGCTATTTTATTACATCCTAGTTCTTTAGCTTTAGCATATAAATGACCCCTACGCATTCTAGCACATAAATAACAAGGACTCTTAGATTCATCAAGTGATACTACTTCAAATATATTACTTTCAAATATCTCTATAGGAATATTAAGTATTTTAGCATTTTCTTCAATCATTTTTCTATTTAAAGAGTTATATCCAGGATCCATTACTACATAATGTGCTTTAAATTTAAACTTACCATGTTTAATAAGTTCTTCTATACACTTAGCAAGTAAAAATGAATCTTTACCACCGGAAATACATACCATAACATTATCATTTTCTTTAATAAGTTCATAATCACTTACAGCTTTAACAAATCTAGACCATATATCTTTACGATATTTAGTTATGATACTTCTTTCTATTTCCTTGTATCTTTCCATAGTATCACCTCACTAACCGAAAGTATTTTATCATATATAAAAGGAAAAATCTAACAAAAGTTAGATTTTATTTATCTTCATCGAAATAGCACCAGATGCTAAATTTCCAATAATAATTATTGGAAGAGATACTGCGTTATATGCAAGAAGTACTGGCAATACAAATTTATTATTTATTTCAAGTATTGCTAAATCAATAAACCATACCATCATTAATACTATAAAGTATAAAAATAAGGAGTCTAGCATAGCAAATACATATTGATAATATTTTTTAAACTTAAAGAATATATCTATAATAAGGATAAATAATATATAAAGTGCTACAACTATAATAAATGGTATAGGAAGTTTATTACACTGATTTAAATAAACCATATAAAGCATAATAATACTTGCTAAACCTTTTACTAAAGCACTAACTAAAATTTTACTATTTAACTCTATTTTTTTCATATCATTACCTCTAATCTAAAACAATTATATCATAGAAAATTAAAATTGACATTTATAAAGTTAATAGTATAATAAATCAAAACATGGGGGACTTATGATGACAAAAAGTAAGAAATTAAAATTTTATAGTGGAATAGCATTATTTATTGCAACACTTGGTATGGCTACTATTGCTAAAACAGGTTATGAAGTAATAAATGAAGATCCAGTAGTAACTAGTTTTGATGAATTAGAATTTCCTAAAGAAGAAAGTTTATATAAAAATATGAAACCATCATGTAAGATGGTAGAGTTTAATAAACCAGTAACTACACATGAAAATACTTTCAATAAAGGAGATTATG